>CAYQYP010000122.1:0-6841 GCA_964421755.1 uncultured Acidobacteriota bacterium | reverse complement strand
GTTCGACTGGAACCTGCTCTCCAAACATGCGGATGTCCTGCGGTTCGTGAAGTTGCTCATCGAGCGCCGTATGATGCGAGATGTCGAACACGAACGTCGGCGTGTGAGTTTGAGCCAGGTTCTCCGGGAGCAAAAACACGCATGGCACGGCATGAGACTCAATCAGCCCGACTGGTCGCCTTACTCGCACAGCATCGCAATCAGCGGAGAGCTGAAGATCGAAGGGCTATCGGCGTACCTCGTCTTCAATGCGTATTGGGAAGCTCTCAACTTCGAACTTCCGATATTGATGGCCGGTAGAGAGAGCTGGCGGCTGTGGATCGATACTGCATTGGATCCGCCGCATGAGATTTGCGAATGGAATGCGGAAAAACGTGTTCTCGGACCAACATATCGTGTGGGCGCACGGTCGGTGGTAGTGTTTATCGCGGGGCCGGGGAGGGACGAATGCCGGGCATCTCAACTGGAATGAGGCGCTCGTGCCACTCGTGACCCCTGTTGAGCGAACGGCCCATTCGCGGCTATTGGAAGGAACCCGGACGCTCGAACGGGTCCCTCCGAAATACGCGGTTACTTTCCTTTTTCCCGTTTTTCCTCTTTGCGTTGGTCGGGTGCGAGCGGGCCAAACTGGCAGCCGATGACACGGCACCCCTCTCGCACTTCTTCCACCAAACTCTCACTTCAGCCTCACGACATCCGCCCTCGGGCGGGTTATTGTTGCTCCCGAAATGTCGCAGACGCGATCTCAGGCTTAGAGGCGTTTGGACGAGAACTTGACTGCAGAGACGAGGAATGCTCGTACCTCAGGAAAGAAAGGGAAGAGTTTGATGTTGAAAAGTGAAGGACTTTTGCGGCGTAAATCGAGCTTGGAACCGGCAGTATCGAAGATCGCGTATGCCATTATGCTTCAAGCGATCAACGATATCCACTACGGAGGGAAGTCGAAGCGGGTTAGTAAATGGAAGGCTGATGCGGCCGAGTGGTTTGAGAGCGAGGAGGACGACGTGGGAAGTTTCGTCTGGGTCTGCAGGATACTAGGTTGGGATCCCGGGAGGACTCGGACAGCTGTGATATCGGTGCCGATACGCAAGCAGCGGTCAAAGCCGGCCCATTAGTCGGGGCCTTCGCGTAACGGCGTATTTCGGATCCCCTTCGATCGTCGGGGCCCCTTCCTTAGTCTGCACTTTCTACGGGGTAGCGTGGGCTATGCAAGAAGAAAATCGAAACTCGGACGTTCTCGGACGTATCCTCGGACCGTTCACCAAGGTGAAGCCCGGGGAAGCAGTCACCGTCCTCCTGATGACGTTCAATATCTTCTTGATCCTCGCCGCTTATTACATGTTGAAGTCGGCCCGCGAAGGGATCCTTAGCCTTGAGCCCAGGGGCGCCGAGCTGGCCAGTTACGGGTCCGCGTTCATGGCCGTCCTCCTGATTCCAATAGTGCGTGGTTACGGCGCCCTAGCCGAGCGATACCCAAGGCGGAAGCTGATCGCCGTAATTACTTCTATTTTCATCGTAAATCTCGTTCTTTTCTTCGTTTTCGCGAAAATCGGCCTGCCTTATCTCGGCCTGGTCTACTTCATCTGGGTCGGTATCTTCAGCAACATGATCATTGCGCAGTTCTGGGCCTATGCAAATGACATATACGAGCCGGAGCAGGGCGAACGGCTTTTTCCGCTAATCCAAGTCGGGCAGTCGGTTGGCGCGATTCTAGGTCCGCTTGCCGCCTCGTTCGTGGCCAAGGCGATCAACGTCTGGTTCCTGCTCCTTGTGGCGGCGGCCATTCTCGGCGGTTATATCCTTCTAAACACCTGGGTGGATCGCAGACAGGTCGCCGCGGGGCACGAGGGGGACGCACAAAGACCAGCCGCCCAACCGCTTGGAAACGACGGCGGGTTTCAACTCGTCTGGAAACACAATTACCTTCTCTACATCGCGCTCCTTATCCTGGTGCTCAACGTCGTCAATACGACCGGTGAATACCTGCTCCGCTCGAGTGTCTACGATGCGGCCCGGACAGCTGCCCAAGGAGCAGAACAATCGGCCGAAGCCATCCAGAACTTCTCCGTCTCCTTCTACTCGCAATTCTACTTCTGGGTCAATTTGCTGGGACTTCTGTTTCAGGCGTTCTTGGTTTCTCGGATTCTAAAGGTGTTCGGTGTTCGCAAGGCGCTGTTCATTCCCGCTCTGGTTGCGTTGATGGGATACTTCGCAATCGCCATTGTCCCAATCCTTGCCGTGGTGCGCGTGGTAAAAACCTTCGACAATTCTCAGGACTACTCTCTCATGAACACCTTGCGCTCCGCTCTATACCTTCCCACCACTCGTGAGGTCAAATACAAGGCGAAGCAGGCGATTGACACATTCTTCGTGCGTCTTGGAGATGTGTTTTCGGCGCTGCTGGTTGCTGCCGGGATTCATCTCTTCGCCTTTGGGACGCGAGGCTTTTCTGCCATGGCAATCGGGTTTGTCGTTATCTGGCTGCTCCTGGCCTTAGCCATTGGCCGGGAGCATCGGCGAATCGCAACGCCGAAGCCCCAGCCCGACCCGAAAGCGGCCGAGGCGACGGTTTAGTGTTCCTCGGCTGTCCTTGGATCGTTGTCCTGATCCTTGTACGTATTTTCTACAGTTCAGAATGACGGCAAAAGACCAGGGGCTTTCCGCACGCCGGAGTTTTTATTGCCGGTAGACGTCGGTCCGACTTCCAAGTCGGACACTACACACCGCCGGCAGTATCGAGCCAGCTGGCCGCATGCCGAATGTCCGACTTGGAAGTCGGACCAACGAGAGACTCGCAAGAGCTGCTACACTGAGCCAGCCGGCAGTCGGACACCACAGACCGCCAGCGGGGGTCAGCAGCGCTTGCCGGTAGACGTCGGTCCCGACTTTCAAGTCGGACACTACACACCGCCGGCAGTATCGAGCCAGCTGGCCGCAATGCCGAATGTCCGACTTGGAAGTCGGACCTGGTCCGGTTTTCAACCGGACCTTGCACGCCTCCGGCGTGCAGCCAAGCTTTGTTTTCGAGGTGGAGCAAGGTTTTGCGCTCCGTTCACCGCTGAGCCTTGTTGGATTTCAAGGTAATTACCTGACCGTCCCGAAGAGCTTTCACGACCACCTCGTCGCCAGGTTTCAATCCGAGCAAGTAGTTCTGGTTCATTTTGTATGCTTCGGGACCGACTGGGATGCCGCCCACTTCCAGGATGATATCTCCCCCTAAGATGACATCTTCCTCTCCAATTTTGCACCGGATGCTGCCAGATCGCAGTCCGAGTCCCGCCGCAGGTGATCCTTCGGCTACCCTTTGGACGAGGACCCCGTAGGTCTGAGGAACGTTGAGGATCTTGGCCGCCTGGCCCGCCAGCAGGTAGCTTTCCATGCCTGTCCAGGGTGATTTTTCCTCAAGCAGCAGCCTTTGTGCGACATTGGAGGTTGCGGCAAAGCCAACTCCTTCAAAACCGCCCGATCTGGTCAGGATGTAGCTCACAATGCCGACCACTTCACCGGCGGCGTTAAACATCGGCCCGCCGGAGTTTCCAGTGTTGACCGACGCATCCGTCTGAAACACGTCCACGGGTACGTCAATCCCTCCCGATCCCTTAGGGACATACCGGGCGCTGATATGACCCGCACTGAGGCTGCGGTTCATTCCAAATGGCGCCCCGATAACGAACACCTCATCTCCCACCTGGACGGCGGCCGAGTCACCGATCTTGGCCACGACCGCATTGGGCGGCGTGAACACCAACTGGAGCAGCGCCACATCGGCCATCGGCTCTGAGGCAATCACCCGCGCCGGAATAATCTGGCCTTCCTCGAATTGCACCCCGATTTGATCTGCGGTCTGGACCACGTGAGCGGCCGTGAACATCTTCCCGTCCGCCGAGATCAGGACACCGGATCCCACACCGAGCGACATCGCCGGTCCACCCTGCGATGAGCTGGGGATGTCCTTCCCCAGCGTGCCGACGAGCGCCACCGAGTCTTTGACTCGGGCAAAAACTTCCCGAAGTTGCTGAGCTGAAGCTTCTGCGCAAGAACCTGAAATCAACAGAAGTACCATTGTTAATCTGACTTGTCGGTTCATATTCACTCCCATTTGTTCGCCGGCTTGCTCTACGGATCAGGGCAGAAGATCCGCCGGATTTGCCACCATCGCAACCCTCATCGCCTCCAGGTTGTCCGAATCAATCGGGTTCCACGCTGCTTTCGGAAAAGCGATTAGTTCTTGCGCCCGCCTGGGGGATAGTTTTTCAGTAGCTTCGCCACCGCCTTCTCGAGGTCGCGGTAGTTTTTGTCCGGGTCCTTCTTGATGTCGAGTACCTTTTCCGCGGAGCCGCGCCACACGAGTTGCCCGGTCGCGGCGTCGAATAGCTCGATCAACAATTTGCCGACTTCGACCGTCGACGACGTTACCCGTCCGTCGCCCCACCAGCCGGGACCGGGACCTGAGCGCAACATGTCATACTCCTTCTCCTGTGAGATGGCACCCTGGTAGCTGATGTGCAGATCGGCGCCACTCTCCACCCGTCGCAGGCCCTTGCGCGCGAATTGCGTGTCCACAATATTCTTGAGGTCCTGATCCAAAAGGGGGTCGCCCACCTGCAATTCCTTGCGATCGACCCACTGGTACGTTTTGTAGGCGCTAAAGTTCGCCGACCGATCGTAATTGAAATGGATCTGCTGGGCAAAGGCGGCTCCGCCGGCCAGGCCCAGACACAAAAGCATGATATTTATTCGTTTCATTCTTGGTTCTCCCTAAAGTCTCGAATGATGACCTCCTGCAGCGAGTCGACCAGCTCCTCAAGCCGCAGCAGGTCCTTGGCGCGGCCCTTCTTCGGTTTCACTTTGAGTTTACGGATGTCTTCCAGCATGCTCGTCATCCGCTTTGCGGAGGGTAGCAGCCTGCCCTCATCTACATTCGCCTCCCCCCTCATGACAGACTGAAGGGAAGCGAGTCTTGAGTTGAGACGCATGTCGTACTGCTCGAGGGCCTCGCGCAGCAGACTTCGCACTCCTTCCAGTTCCCTGGAAAGGCGCTCAGCCATTGTCCGCCTCTTGTCGGATCCGGCCTTCAAAGCACCTGGCCTGCGTGCTTTGGCAATCTTCGCCTGCTGCTTTTCCGCGCTCGCCGCGGCCGCCTCGCTGAGCGGTGCGGCTTGATTATGCGCCGCCGGTTTAGGCAACACCTTTTTCGTGTTCAAATCTTTCGATCGCCTCATCATATCGGCCACTCCTCTGTGAATCACCCTCTCCCTACGCAGTCAAACACGAAGCTGGCGGCCGCCTCGCAATGTCGGTCCAGGTCAGGCGCCGCCTGGAAGCCCATGCTCCCCAGGCCATGGCAGGCCGCGATCAGGGCAAGAGCTTTTATTGCCGGGACGACGCCCTTACGAGAGAAACTCTGCGCCATTGTTCGAATCTCCTGCCGGCACAAATCGGCCAACCGGTCCTGCAGCGCGGGATTCCCGACGGCTCGCCGGCTGAATTCAACGCGCAAAGCGATCCAGTCCTTTTGCCGCCAGAGTTTCGAGAACCAGTCTCGGACTGCCGCCCGGTGCTCGTCCGGATCCGCTATGCGCTGCAAGCTTAGGAGCACATTGGCGACATCCGTTCGGCGCTTATCGATGACAGCCAGAGCCACTTCATCCTTATCCGCAAAGTAGGAATAGAAAGCACCTCTCGATAATCCAGCCGAGTCCGTGATTTGCTCTACGGATGCGCGCTCGAATCCTCGGCGAAGAAAAACCCCTTCGGCCGCATCGATAAGCATCGCGCGGGTCATCAGCCTGCTTTCCTCCCGCGTTAGTCGCTTTCGTTCCATGTTCTTCACACCTCCGGGATCATTTCGGGACTGACCGTGACCTCTTCAGCGACCGGCCTGCTCCAGGCGATCCACTTCAGGTCCCGTACGGCGATCGCATAGAAAACCGGTACGAGCCCGAGCGTGATGAACGTCGCGATGCTCAATCCGCCGATCTGGGCGTAGCACAACGGCTCCCACAGTGGGCCGCCGTGGCTCGCCAAAGGGAAGAGCGCCAGGACGGTCGCGGCCACCGTGATCATGACAGGGCGCAAACGCTGGATGCCCGCGTCAAGCAGGGCCTCCTCCAGCGGCGCCCCGTGCTCCCGCCGCTCCTCGATGAAGTCAAAGAGCACGATGATGTGGCTGACTATGACTCCGACGAGGGAGACAACCCCCAGAAAAGCCATGAACCCGAACGGGGCATCCATCAGCCACAATGCAGCCATGGCGCCCGTCATGCCGTACGGGATGGCGGCGAACACCAGCACCGGCTTTACGGCGTGCTGGAACTGCACCACGAGGGCCACGTAAATCAGCAGAACGGATATCAGCAGCACCACGCTGAGCTCCGCGAAGCCACTCACCTGCTCCTTGTGCTCCCCCGCTATCTCCATCATGACGCCAGGCGCCAGCGTGCTCTTGAATTTCTCAAGCTCGGCCGAGGCGGCGACGAGAATCTCCGAAGGGTAGCGGCCCGGCTCGGGAAAGCAGGACACTGTCATCGTGCGGAACTGATTGAAGCGGCGGAGCCGAGCAGGCTCGAATTTTCGCTCGACTGTAGCCACCTGCCTGAGCGGCACGTGACGCGCATCCTGAGACGAGTAGACGTAGAGGTCATCCAATCTTGACAGGACGTTGCGTTCATCCATGCGCATGCGGGCGAACACAGGCAGTTGCTTGTCGCCTTCGCGGAATGTCGTCACCGGGAATCCGTCGACGGCAGCAGCCGTGCTTGCTTGCAGGTCATACGCCGTGACCCCGGCTGCGGCCGCTCGGTCCTGATCCAGGGTAAAGACCGTCTGCAGGCAGTCAACG
>CAYQYP010000121.1:0-4367 GCA_964421755.1 uncultured Acidobacteriota bacterium | reverse complement strand
GATCTCCGACCTCGTTCCTCAGATCGTGAAAGCGCTCGAATCAGGCAGTTACCCGGAAGGCGATCCCGCAGCTATCCGCAGGCAAATAGACTCGGACGGATCTTCCTGCCTCTGTAGTTAGGTAAAAAGCGAATTAAGAATGAGTTAGAGGCAGTTTGGACTTAGATATGTAGGCATGTAATAGCGGATTTTATTCTTTACTCATAGAGATTATAGGTCTATTATGTGGGCATGTACGTCGCCACCGTGCCCAACCGCTCTTCCCCGCCTGCTATCCTCCTGCGCGAGAGCTTTCGCGACGGGGGTCGGGTCAAGTCCCGTACCCTGGCCAACCTTTCGCAGTGGGACCCGGCCCGGGTTGAAGCGTTACGCCGGGCGCTGCGCGGAGACTTCGATCATCTGCCCGAGGGAGACCCGCTGTGCGGGCCGGTCTTCGGCCTGCTGTTCGTGGTCAAACGAGTGGCCGACGAACTGGGCATCAGCCGGGCCCTGGGTTCAGCCCTTTGGAGCAAGCTCGCCCTGTTTCTGGTTCTGGCCCGCGTCGCCGCGCCGGGCTCTCGTTTGTCGGCGGTCCGCTGGGCCGCAGATCAGGCGGTGGGGGAAGTGCTGGGGATCGGGGACTTCGACGAAGACGACCTGTACCGGGCGCTCGACGAGGTGGAGCGGCGTCACGAACAGATCGAGAAGGCGCTGTATCGCGCTTACTTGCGCCAGCGCGGCGGTGGGGTACCGGTGCTGGTGCTCTATGATGTCACCAGCAGCTATCTGGAGGGCCGCCACAACGAACTGGGGGAGTTCGGCTACAACCGGGACGGCAAGAAAGGCAAACTGCAGGTTGTGGTGGGACTGCTGACGGACGAGAAGGGCGAGCCGCTGGCGGTTAGAGTGTTCAAAGGAAATACCGCCGATCCGGACACTGTGGCCACGCAGATCGAGATCCTCAAGCACCAGTTCGCGGTGCAGGAGGTGGTCTTCGTGGGAGACCGGGGCATGGTCAAGAGCTCCGGCAAGGAGGCCTTGAAAGGGGCCCAGTTGCGCTATATCACGGCTCTGACCGATCCCCAGATCCGGAAACTGCTCAAGACCGGCACTCTGCAGATGAGTCTGTTCGAGGAGAAACTCTGCGAGGTGCAAGCCGGGCCCTTGCGCTACGTGCTTCGCAAGAACCCAGAGGTGGAACGTAAAGAACAGCATCGGGTCGAGGACAAGCTCGCCAAACTGGCGGCCCGCGTGGAAGCGCGCAACCAGTTCGTGGCGCAGTCCAAGCGTTCCAGTCCGCAGAGCGGCCTGACGAATAATCAGGAGTGGGTGCGTCGCCACAAGTTGCAGGGGTTTGTCCAGCTCCGTCTGGACGAGCGCCGGCTGGTGATCGAAATCGACGAGCCGGCCAAAAACGACGCTCTGCTGCTGGCCGGCTGTTACGTGATCGAAACCGACGTTCCGGCAGCCGCGATGGAAGCCCAGGCGGTGCATGACCGCTATAAGGACTTGGCTAAAGTGGAAAGAGACTGGCGGTGTGTCAAGACAGGGTTCCTGGAGATCCGCCCCTTGTTTCTGCGCAAGGCCAATCGAACCCAGGCGCATGCCCTGATCTGCATGCTGGCTTTGAAAATCGTGAGAGAAATGGAACAGCGCCTGGTGGCTCGTTTCGGGACCACCGACACCGATCCCCACGCCATCACTTTGCCCGACGCCCTGGCCGCCCTCAGTCGCCTTTGCCTGCTCGCTTACCCGCTCGAGCAGGGACTAGCCGTCACCCGGCTACCTCGACCGGACCAGCGTCAGCAGACCATACTGGAGGCACTAAACATCGCCATTCCTCAAATGAAGCACATGTAGGCAGGCGTTCCTGCCCTTCGCTATCCGCATAAGTCCAGAGGGTACTGTCACTTATCCAAGAATTTATCCCTTCCCAGTGCAGGAAGATCCGTCGGGTTTTCGCCTCCGATCGGGCGGACTATGGATCTGGTCACATGGCAGTGAGAGTATGACCATTGCCAGATCGTGGCCGATCGGGGGGCTGACCGACGAGGGTCGCGACGCCCTGAACAGGATCGCGGCTCAGGAGGCTGTCGATCCCGAAGAGCTGGAGGAGGCCTTGACAGCGGCTTTTATCAGGGAGGTGAATTCGCGGGCCGGAAAAGGGAGTGTCCCCTACTCATCTGATCCTGGTCAATGACGACGTGGTAGACGCCAAGGTCACCCCCCGATTCCCTCCGCACTCCGGGTTAACTGTTAACGGCAACTTGCTGCCCCAAGCCGTGCGGCGAGAACCCTCCTGGCTGTGGGAATGTTTGTATGAGGTTCTGTTCCGTTCCAGAGAAGACGAAACGACTGGAAATCAACTCGCAGGGAGTACCTTTCATCGAAACCGGCTATATCGTGATCATCCCTGAAAGAAGCACTACCGATGTCCGATCTGTTCTCTTCTATGAATACCGGGATGCCCAAGGACAACTTATTGAATCGGTTCCGGTAACGAGCCAGGTGCCCGTGTCCTCGTCACACCTGTTCCCCGTCGAAGTCTCCGCCGACCGCGATACCGCCTTCTTGACGACTTACGACTACACGAGCGGTGGAGAAGGGGACAGTGCTTCTCTACACCCGGGATCGCGTCAGCACACTTCCTGCCCCGACTTTCCGGGGCGAAAGTCGGCTAAACTGACCGCGCTCGCCATAGTCAACGCGCTCCGTCGATGGAGAGGCTTCATTTTCTAAGTCCGGGCGCCTTCCCCCCGTCCAGCAAACCAGGCACCTTGGCTTGAAGTCCAGTCCGCCTGTTACACGGTGCTGGGCATTTCCGGCACCCGCACGTGGACACCGCGGTAAAAATCGCTCCCGTTTCGCACCCCTAGAGTCGGCCGATCTTATCCCGTTTGACGGCGTTCTGGTTGTTACAAGACATCATGTCTGCCGTGCAATGCTGGTGGTTGCCACGAGTTGGTTTACGGGGATTGACCAGAGCTCTCCCAGGGTCGATGATGTAGCGGAGCAAGCGGTCTTGAAAGCCGCTTTAAGTCGGCAAGAAGAGTATGAATCCTCGGAGGAGAAATTGAATCTTGGAAAACACCACTGTAGCTCGAAACGTGTTTCAGGATGGTCCACACCTCCTGGCAGCGCTTCTTTGTGAGGCGGTGCTCGAAGAGAAAGACGGTAAGAAGAGCGCGATACGTATCATGGATCGTGTCACGCTGATGCTCTCAGCTACCACCCAGGGAGACGGTCCCCTGCCAGCTCTTCCACATCTGACAATAACTCCAACGCTGCTGCTCAGGTTGAAAAAGGGCAAAGGTCCGGACCGCTTTACTCTGCGCATCGAGCTCGTGTCAGAGGGCGGAATTCAAAAAGGTCCTTCACACAGCCAGACTGTCATGCTCGAAGGTGGACCAGATCGAGGTTACGATTTGGTGTTGAGTATGCGGCTGGAATTTGATCAGGAGGGTTTGTACTGGATCAACGTCTACCTCGACCAGTACCTGCTCACTCGGGTTCCCTTGAGGATCGTCTTCCTGATCCAGAGGACTATGGTGCCCACGCCTGACGAACCGAAGAGACCGATTCATTGAGCACTGCACACGAGTGAACAGTCTTGCTCTCGACAGAAAAGGTAACGATTTCTTGAGACAGAACAATCGTTTGTGTCTCCGTGTGCCTGATTTCAGCCTCCACCCGCTCAACGAGTTCTTGCTCGTTTATCTCTCGCAATCCCAGGCGGACCAGACAGACATCTGCCGCATCGAAGAGTGTCCGAACCGCATCCTCGTCGTCCCGCCGAAGCGCTTCAGACAAATTCTCAATAACAAAGATCTCGAACTCGGCGAGCGAACTGTCTTTCGTTATGAAGCGGTCGAACTCCCGAACAAAACGCTCACGGGTCATAGGTATTCCTATTATGCCAGTCAAAATCGTTTCAGAACAAGAGATTCGAGACGCCTTCAATAATGGACCGTTTCTACAGATGATACGAGACAATCGGATCGTCCCTCGACGCACCTACAGCTATCACCTCCCCTCCCCCGAGGATTGGCAGGGACCCTTCTGCACCCATTCCCAGATAATCGCGTATGTCGACTCACGGAAAAATCTTATAGCGGAAATCCATCGCTACCTTAGGCCCGACGGGACATTAGGGGCATCGGGCAGGCCGGATCCAAAGCGCCTTCTGGTGGAGGGAGTGCTATGGGCGGTTTCCGGTTGCAGTCGCTAAATCGCGCTTGCCTCGAGGATCCGGTCGAGCCGAGGACTGCATCGCCTTGACACACTGGTGTACTAGGTGGAATAGTACACCTAGCAATGCTTCCTTTCCGGGTCGAGCTTAGAAGCGGAGAATCCTTACACCGCCAGACGGTCTATGCTGTGAAGAAGGC
>CAYQYP010000120.1:0-10507 GCA_964421755.1 uncultured Acidobacteriota bacterium | reverse complement strand
GCCGCCTGGAATCTCATTGGCGGTGTGTGATGATGGAGACTCGGTCGCCGCCGAGCCTACGTAACGCACCGAGTGAAGTTTCTGCAGAAGTCCTTCCTCGAAGACCTCGAAGTCTTCGGGTCTCAGTTCCCTGCTCTGCTGTCCTTTGCTGTCCACGACAACGACATCGAGCACCACCTCATTAACCGTCAGTCGCATTGAGTCGGAGGGGCCAGGGTCCTGAAGAGCGAACACAGACCAAAGCGTGCAAAAGACGAGAGTAAGCGCGAGAATCATGCGCGCCCCCGGCAATTGACGGACACGAACTGAAGTCTCCCGGGTCTGTTTCCGTGTCGGTCCGTGTTCGTCTGCGTTTGTCCGTGTTCGTCCGTGTTCGTCCATTAGCCCCCGTCGCCTGATTTTCTTGAACTGGTCAAAAAAAAGGGCGCCGAAACAACTTCTCGGCGCCCTTACTTCTAAGGGAACTGCAGGACTAGAACATGAACTTCACCGCAGCCTGGAGGATACGCCGCCCGTACTTCATCTGGGTGTATCCGAACCTGTCATTCCTCAGTTTGCCATCGAGGAAATCGAGCTGCAGGTTCGACTCGTCGTCCTTCTCGAAACTGTCAAGCGGGTGGTTCAAGAAATTGTACGCCGCAAACCGCAGCTGCAGTTTCCGGTCTTCGTTCTTTCCCATCTGGAAGTTCTTGAAGATCGACAGGTCGTGGTTCATGTAGCCGGGACCACGCAAGTACGGGAACTGGAAGTTGCCGTTGGTGTACCTGCCGTTAGCCCCAAGCGTCGGCGCTGCGAAGCAGGCGCCGTTGATGTATTGGCCGTCCTGCAGCCCCTTGCGGGGATCGCAGATCAGAATCGGCATCACCGGGACTGAATCGGTTCCAGTGACCTGGGCGTCACCGATTCCCAGAGTGGCGCCTGGGTTGGCCGGATCGGTGATGGACACGTCCATGTTGAACCGACCGATTTGCGAACCAAGGTTGATGCCGCTCTGGACACTGGTGATTCCTGTGAACTGCCAGCCGTTCACGATCGCCGAACCGATGGCGTTGCCACGGAACACGTCGGGCACCAGATAGCTCCAGGAGATGTTGAAAGCATGCGTGCGGTCGAAAGCGAGCACGCCGTACTGCCTCTGCTCCCGGAGGAAGGTGTTGCCCAAGCCGTTGCCCGTCCCGCCGCCACCATTTCGGATGCCGAGGGCCTTGCTGAACGTGTAGGCGGCTGAATATGTCAGGCGACCCGTCTGCTTGGCCAGCAACATCTGCAGAGAATGGTAGTTCGAGTAGTCGTCGTGAATGTTCTCGTTGATGGCCCCGTAGTTCCCGAAAGGACGGAAATCATCCCAGTTGACAGTCTCGCCGGGCGCTCTGAATACGGTCCCTTCCGGAACTGCGTTCAGATTGATCCCGCCTGTTAGGAGGTTACGGGAGGTATTGCCTACGTACGACGCCTCCAGCAGCATCTGGCGAGGCATCCGTTGCGAGATGGTGAAGTTCCAGTTATACGTGACCGGCAACTTGTCGTCGTTTCTGCTGACCACGTTGGCGCTGGTTTTGGCCAGGTTAGCCGGAACGTTGTCCATGTCTCTTAATCTGATGCCACCGCTGATTGTCGTGGACAGCGTCTGAGGCGGGTTTTTCAAAGGATCCTGCTGCTGCGGATCGTGGAAGTTATAGGCGCCAAAGCCGCCCCGCAGTACCGTGTCCTTTCGTATCGAGTACGCCATGCCAAAACGCGGCCCCCAGACCATCGCCCTGGAATCCGTTCCCGATCTCGGAACGCTGGGATCGGTCAGGTTCGTGACGATGCCGGTGTACTTGGTCAGGTCGGCTGGATTGTTGCTGTAACGCTGCGGATCCCAGACGCCCATCGCGGCGTCCCCGCGACCGTACCACGGTCCGAGGTGAGACAGACGAACCCCATACTCGAGGGTCAAATCCGGACGCACCTTCCAGCTGTCCTGGACGAACCCTTCCATGACCTTGTACGCCTCGTCGAGCACGATGCTCTGGTTGGTCTGCTGGAACTGGTCGCCCACCCCTATGAGGAGGTTGGCGTACTGGTTGCCGGTGTTCAAATCGCCGCCCCACAGGAATGGGATCAGCAGGCCGTTGTCATGAGCATGGTTCGGCTGCTTGTTGACCACGTATTCGTAGTAGAAACCAGCCTTGAACGTATGGGTGCTCATGACTTTCGTCACGTTGTCACCCACCGAAGCAAGGTGCTTCGTAGCGAAAAGAACCGGGTTGAAGCCACCGTCCAGCTCCATGTCGGCAACACCGCCGCTTCCCCAATCAGTAAAACCGGGAAGAGTGTCGGAGTTGTTCTTGAACACGCCCTTGTACGGATAATTGAGCGCCGTCCTCGAAACCTTGCTCGGGTCCTGGAACTTGTTGGGGAAATCGATGTAGGTGTATCCGAACGTGAACTCGTTGGTCAGAGTCGGGTTAAATACGTGGCTCAGGTTCGTCGAGATCGAGTCCGAGGCGTTTCGGGCGACAATCAACGACGGGACTGGAACCTCCGCGTGATCCCACCACATGCCGAACTGTTGCGGCTGGTCTTCACGCTGCATGTTGTAGCGGGTGTACAACTTGGTGTTCTCGCTGATGCTGTAGTCCACGCGGGTCAGGAACTGGACCATCGGCTGGTTGACGGTGCTCAACAGCTTCCAGTTGTAGCCGTCGGCGTTGGCGGCCCCAGGATCCATGTTCGGAAGAGGCAGCATGCTCATCAGCGCCAATCCCCCGGGATCCGGTTGGCCGGTGAGCTTGCCATCCACGAAGCCGTTGCCATTTGGCCTTGACTTGGACGGCCACCAGCCGCCGTTCAGTTTGTCAAGATACGCCTGGTCACTGAAATCGCCCTTCCTCATCGCTTCGGTGGGTACGATCGTCCGGCGGACACCCGTGTCGATGTTCTGGTCGATGTACTCGAGGGCGGTGAAAAAGAACAGCTTGTTCCGATCCTTGTTCAGGCCAGGGATCAACAGCGGGCCACCAATGTTGAAGCCGGGATAGTAGTAGTCGTTGTTGGGCTTGGTCAGGCTGTTGTAGTTTGCGAACCAGTCGGCTGAGTTCCCGGAGCTCTGACGGGTATAGAAATACCCCTCGCCGTGAAACTCCGCGCCGCCCGATTTGGATACCGAACTCACGACCACCGGGCCCTTGGAGTTCTCCGCCGAAAACGCGGCGCCCTGGACCTTGAACTCCTGGATCATGTCGACGTTCGGGTTGACCGGAGACGCGCAGTTGCAGCCGGGATCGGAAACGTGAGTGCCGTCCGAGGTGATGTCAATCGCGTCCGCCCGGCCTCCATTGCCGCTGTAGTTCCCGATTGCGCTCTGCTTGCCGCCGGCGCCGTTTCCGTTAATACCGATGTTCTCACCGGTGTAACCGGCCCTGTTCGCTACATTAGGCGCGATCTGCACCATGCCCGGTAAAATGCGCAACAGCTCGGTGGCGTCGCGACCCACAACCGGGATGTTTTGGATCTGCGCTGCCGTGATCGTGTTGCTCTTTTCACCGGAGTCAACCGGAATCATCTGGTTGGCACCGCCACTGACCGTTACCACTTCACTCGGCGCACCGGGGACCATCACGATGTCGCCGATGTGAATTTTGTCGGCAACGTGCACTACGACGCCGGGTCGCTCCCAGGTCTGGAAACCCGCCATCTCGACCCGCACCTTGTAGGTCTTCGCCATCAGAGCGGTGAAGGTGAAGTACCCTTCCTCGTTGCTGATGCTCCTCCGGGTGTCTCCCGACGCTTCATCGATCAGAATGACGTCAGCGCCAGGGATGACCGCGGTGGTCTGGTCGGTAACAAGCCCGGTCAGTGTAGCGGTTGCCTGTCCAAACGCATTCGGAGCCATGGCCACGATCAGCAGGCCCACTCCCAAGCAGGCTGCCAAGCTCCATTTTCTCTGAGTTAATTGTGTCATCTCCCCTCCTTGATGAGAGAGCAAACCTATCCCTCGTCGAACACGCGAGCCTGGGATGCCCCGCACCGTTGAGACCATCTAGAACTATCCTAAAGTCTTCTGCAAGGTGTCACCCGTTACCGTCGGTTCTATTTTCCGTTTCCGTAACACTCCTGTAACGCTCATGTCCGGCGATGGTTGCGCTGTTACCTGTTTGACACACGATACAAGCTGTGGTAACTACGCAACCGCAAGGAGTGAGTCTTGTGACGATCGAACCAAAACTTCTGGAAGCCGAAAAACAGGAGTTAGAGTCTGTCCTGAAATCGCGACTCTTCTCGCGGTCCCACAGCATGGCCGGGTTGCTCGGGTACATCTGTCGCAAGTACTTTGAAGGCCGCGTCGACCAGATCAAGGAATACACGATCGCGGTGGAGCATTTCGGGCGCTCCGAGGAATTCCAATCCAAGCGAGATCCCATCGTTCGTGTTGATGCCAACCGGCTACGACAACGCCTGCGTCGGTATTACCGGACCGAAGGCAGAGACCACCCTGTCTACATCAGCATTCCCTCGGGGCAATACGCTCCGGTTTTTCACCACCGGTCTCCCGGGGACCCGATTCCCCCGGATGAAGATCTGCTCGACGTCATCAGCGATGAATTGTTGGACGAGGATCTCGAGAAGCTGCCTCTTTCTGATTCGAACAGTGGATCGGATGCGGTCGTTACCGCAAGTCCCCCCGTCGGGCGATCCTGGATTCGCCCTCTGGCGCTCGGTCTGGCCGTGTTGGCAATGATCGCCGTGGCGTCGTACTGGTTCACCAGCCGGACGAAGACCGGTGTTTCGCGGCCCGCCGCCTCCGCGGTCGCACCGACGGCATCGGCTTCGGCCCGTCCACCGGGCCCCGAGATCCGGATTCTGGCCGGCAGTACCGTGGAGAGTTCGATTGACGAACGCGGGAAGGTCTGGGAAGCGGACCGGTTTTTTTCAGGTGGTGCGCGGTATGACCCCCTGCCTACCGCCCGCCTCAAGGCACAGGATTCCGTGCTTTGTCGGACGGCGCGCGTGGGGACGTTCCGCTACGACGTGCCGCTACAGCCCGGCGTCTATGAGCTGCGGCTCTATTTCGCCGAGCTCCGTTACGGCGTCGAGCCGGAAGACGGCGGCGAAGCGACACGTCGATTTGATGTTAAGGCCAACGGGCAGGCAATCCTCACCGACTTTGACATTATCTCGGACATGGGCGGCGATATCGGAGTTCTGGACGTTAAAGTGTTCAAGGACATTCGCCCGGCCGCTGACGGATTCCTTCATCTTTCATTCGAACCGCGGGCGAACGAGGCGATTCTGACAGGCCTCGAGATCCTGCCGGGAATACCCGGCAAAATACGGCCCGTTCGAATCAACACCGGAAACACCGCTTACATCTCCTCCGATAAGGTTGTTTGGGAACCTGACTTCTTCTACCGAGGTGGTCGCCAGGTCAGCCGAATTCATGCCGTTACGGGAACAGCCGATTCCGCGATTTATCAAAACGAGCGGTTCGGATACTTCACTTACCGTATCCCGGTCGTGCCCGGACGTTACACCGTGAACCTGAAGTTCGCGGAAACGTACTTCGGACAAAAAAATTTCCGAGAGTCGGCGTTCGGCCTTCGGCGTTTCAATCTTCAGTGTAACGGTGTCACTCTCCTGAAAAACTTCGATATCGCCAGTGAGGCGGGAGGCGAAGGAAGGGCTCTGGACAAAACTTTCCACGGTATCGAGTCCGACCCGCAGGACAAAATCGTCCTCACCTTCGTCCCTGTCGCCAATTACGCTTGCGTGAACGCGATCGAAGTGATCCAGGAGTAGCTGCCCGCTGCCCACTGCGCACTGCCGACTGCCCACCTGACCCAGTCAGGACGCAGAAGGCCGTCGCTCCAAAAAATGGTTGCTCACGGCTCGGGACTCAGGCAGACTCCCCGGGATGGAAGTGCGGCTCAGGTCCCTCGTGGCCATCTTTCTGTCGGTTCTCTTTGTCTCGCTAAGCGCCGCGAGGATGTCCGGGGCAGGTCCGACTTCCAAGTCGGACACTTCAGACCTGGAAGTCAAACCTACGCAACTGTCCTTCAAGGACATAGCGGGTCTTTCGAAGTTCGTCTACCGCAGCAATAATGACTACCGCGGTCGCAAGTATTTCCCGCAGCCGATGTGTGGCGGGATCGCCGTGCTCGACTTCGACCGTGACGGACGCCTCGATCTTTTCTTCACGAACGGAGCGCGTCTGCCTGAGCTCAAGAAAGTGGACTCGTCTTTCCACAATTGCCTGCTCCGAAATGCCGGCCAGGGGAAGTTTGAGGACGTAACCGAAAAGGCGGGTCTCTCCGGAGTCGACTTGGACTTCGGTTTCGGCGTCGCCGCAGCCGATTATGACAACGACGGTTTCACCGACCTGTTCGTCTGTAACGCCGGCAGGAACGCCCTGTATCGAAACCAGGGAGACGGCAGGTTCGTGGACCTGACTGCCGGCTCAGGGCTCGACCGGAAACCGGCCGATCTTTTGAGTGTCTGCGCCGCATGGCTGGACTACGACGCCGATGGCCTGCTCGACCTGATTGTCTCCCAGTACACTTTCTGGAACCCGAAAACGGATGTCCGGTGCGTGCGGGACGGGAAGGATGACTCGTACTGCCACCCGCGTACCTACCGGGCAGTCCCTCACAATCTGTATCACAACCTTGGCAATGGCAAATTCGAGGATGTCACCGAGGCGTCGGGCTTTTCTAAGGCTCTCGGCAAGGGTATGGGCATCTCGATCGCTGACTTCAACCGGGACGGCCGGATGGACATTTTCGTCGCCAACGACACCGAGAGGAATTTTTTCTATCTGAATAAGGGCGCTGGAAAGTTCGAAGAAGAAGGGCTGCTTTTCGGCGTCGCTTACAACGACCAGGGAATCACCGTCTCCGGTATGGGTTGCGACTCGGCCGACTACAACAATGACGGCTGGGTGGACATCTTTTACAACAACCTGCAGACCCAGATCTTTGCATTGTTCAAGAATCAGGAAGGCGGCTTCTTTGAATACGTGTCTCCGGTCTCAGGTGTCGAACGCCTGAGCCGGCGGTTCTCCGGGTGGAGCAACGGGTTCATCGACTACAACAACGATGGCTGGAAGGACATTTATTCGTCAAACGGCGACGTCGACTACTTTCCGCCCAATGCCGAGCAACACGACACGCTTTTCGAAAGTCAGAACGGAGAGAAGTTCGTGGACGCGTCGGACGGTTTGGGGCCGGATTTCCTTCGAATGGGTTTTCAGCGCGGCTCGGCTTTCCTCGATCTGAATGAGGACGGCTTTCTCGATATCGTCGTCACCTCCCTGAACCAGAGCCCGCGCATCATGCTCAGTTCAGGCGGAAACGGAAACCATTGGCTGAGAGTCCAGCTGACCGGGAAGAAGAGCAACCGCGATGCGATCGGAGCGGAAGTCAAGGTGACCACGGGTGCCGGGCGCGCGCTCTACGGTCACGTTAACCCCAGTGTCGGGTTCATGTCGTCCAGCGAAAAAACGTTGCATTTCGGGTTGGCCAGGGAAACGGCGGTCAAATCCGTTGAAATCCGCTGGCCGAGCGGCAAAATCCAGCAGCTGACAAATGTACCGGCGGACAAAGTGCTCAAGGTGGAAGAAGCGCAATAAGCGTTTTGGAGCGCGGACATCCTGTCCGCACTGGGATCGCGGACGTCCCGTCCGCGGGGCGTTGACGTTGTTCGCCTGCTGCAATCTCCGAGAACGCCGGGCAAGATGCCCGGCGGGCGGGCAGGATGCCCGCGAACCCAGTGCGGACAAGATGTCCGCGCTCCAAGAGTCGACAGGTCCGCGCAATCCGTCACTTCCTGGCTTCGTAACCTGCGATCCATTCTCTCAGCGCGTCGGCGATCCGCTGGTTGTTCTGTTGAATGGCCAGATCGAGTGCACGACGTGCCGTTTCGGCCGCCTCTTTCATGCGCCCCACCTCGCCGTAGGCACCGACGAGTAACGCGAGCATTTCCGGATCCTGAACGCCTGAGATTTTTTCCAGGTGAGGGATTGCTTCGGCGAACCGGCGGGTTGCGACCAGCACCCGTCCAAGATTGTGCTGGTACTCGAGCGACTTGGGGTCGGCCCGCGCCGCTCGTTGCAGATGCGTGACCGCTTCGTCCAGTCGTCCACTCCTGATGAGAGCGATTCCGAGGTTGTTGTGAGCGTCGGGCGATTCGGGATCCACTTCCAAGGCCTTTCGGCAATACGCCATCGCCTCTTCCAGCAGGCCTGTGTCGGCCAGCGCGCCGGCCAGGTTGACGTGTGCCTTCACGTCCCGGGGGCTCAATTCGACCGCTTTTTTCAGGTGGCCAATCGCCTCGTCCAGCTTGCCGGTCCCAGCCAGGATGACGCCGAGGTTGGTGTGGGCATCAGAATAATCCGGGTCGAGCTCGAGCGCCCGCTGGAAATGGCCAATCGCTTCCTCGGCCAGCCGAGTTTCTGCAAGCGCGACTCCCAGATTGTAGTGCGCCTTGGAGTCGTCGGGAGTCAGTTCGAGAGCCTTGCGCCAGGCCGGAATGGCCTTGTCGTATTGCTTGGCGACCGCCAGCTCATATGCCTCGTCGCAGACCCGGTAAAAATCAGTTACCGGCGACTCGATCTTCATAAGACCATCGGCCGGGATGTTCAAGAATTCCGGGATGTTGACTGCGCGGTTGGCGGCCGTGGCTTTTTCGACGAGGATCGGCGGGCTGTCCATCCCCTTCTCGTCGATGTGCGTCAGGTACATCTGGGTATACGGAGAGCGGACCTTCGAAGAGAAGACCATCCAGCGCCCATTCGGTGAAAAACTGTGCCAGGAGTTCATAAGCGACGTGTTGCAGGTCATTCGTCGAGCAGTGCCCCCTTTGAACGGCACGATATACAGCTGGCTGTCGGGACGCATCAGCTGCCCGTTGCGGCACTGGACGAAAACAACCCAACGGCCGTCCGGCGACACTTTCGGGAAGTTGTTGCTCATCCCGTTTTCCGAGGCGCCCTCGATTCGCTCCGGCCTGCCGCCTTTGCCTCCGTTGAACGGAATTCGGTAAAGGTCGTACTGGATCTGCGTCTCATTCGGGTCGTTGGCGTATTCCGCCATTTGCCCGTTTTCGGGATAGGGATCCCTGGCGTTAGCCCGGGCGAACACAATGTGTTTGCCGTCTGGACTCCAAACCCCATCAGTCTGGACGAACTCCGGGTCGTCGGCGCCGGGCAGCGGTTGCAGCTTCCCGGTGGCCCGGTTGTACCAGGCGAGAATGCCCCGGGTGGGATAGAACACCTGGAGAAACCGGTAGTCCTTGAAATTGCTCACGTAATACTTGCCCTGGAGGTCGCCGGCCCGCTCACGGCTCTCAGTTCCTGGGTCGTTGATTGTCGTGATAACAGAGGAGCCGTCCGGCGAGACCTGGGACATGAAGGCGGTTCTGAGCCGGCCTCCGAGCTTGCCCCGGTGCGTGCTCCACTTGATGACGTCGCTGTGGCCGATGGACATGCGGGGCTTGATTGCGGCCAGCGCGTAAAGTCCCTTGTCGTTCTGGGGGCCGTCCATGTCCATCCCCAGCGTCTTGCCGTCCCGTGAGAAAGAATGACAGTTGGCGCAGGTGTGGATCCCGTCGATCAACAGCCGGCTGCGCTGATCCGCAACGTCTCGGAGTCGCCAGGCAATGAGGGGCAACGCCTTCTGGGCAAGCGGCTTGATCACGCCTTTCTGCAGTTCGGAAGGCATCAGCGGAACGTCACGATAGAAGATCGGCGCACCGACGGGGTCCTTGGAAGTCCGTATCGTGACGGTTCCAGTGGAGATGGCGAGCTCTGAATCGGCACTGCGCAAACCGCTGATTTTGATGGTTGCGACCTTCTTCCTCGAATGGCGCTTAATGGTCTGCCAGGTTCCCGAATCGGGAGTCCAGGTACGGCTCGCCCTCTGCTCGGGCGTCAGGCTGGGCAGTTCGTTGGTCGGTGCGATGCAGGCCGGGTCGATTTCGCCGACCGACAGCCTCTCCCCCGACGTCTTTAAACGAATCGGAGCGCCGCCGTCAGAAAAAAGCACCTCGACCAACCATGCCGACACCGCAGGCTCATGCTCCCGCCAGATAAACGTGGGCGAAGGGAATTCCGGTGGGAAGATGGATCCGTCGGCCGGGTAGTCGATCGAGATCCGGCCGGACTCGGCTGCTGGCGCTTGCCTAAGACCTGGCTCAGCCAGGACCAACGAGCCGGCCATCAGCAAACCGAGAATCAGGATGCAAGCTCCAATTCGCCTCACGTCGCGTACTATATCGCACCCGCGGGATGAAGCAAGCGCCGTCACGCGCAGTGGCGACAATGCCCGGAATCGAAATTTTCGGAGCCGCGCACGTAGCGAGGGTGTTGAAAATGTTCACTCTTCTATTAGTAGGCGGATAGACCGGCGCGTTCCTGGCGGAGGGCGAGATCGAATGGAGCCGCGCACGAGAGAGGCTGTCGAGAAAGTTCTTAAGGCCTGAAAGGCCGGCACATATTAGCCCAGGGCGAAGCGCTTTGTGCGCAGCCCTG
>CAYQYP010000119.1:0-2662 GCA_964421755.1 uncultured Acidobacteriota bacterium | reverse complement strand
GGGAGTCCTGACGTTCGGGTCGCCGTTGCAGCCAAGCGCTTGAGCACGCCATTGATCGGCCATCAACCAGATGACGTTCGGGCGGGTACCCTGATCGGCTGGGTGACGGGCCGGTTGTTGGGTCGCGCTCAGGAGCGTCTCGCCGGTTGTGACCGCGGCGCCCAAGGCGCCGACGGACTGCTGGAGGAACGACCTTCGATCCATATCCCACCCCCGGCCGCAATTCTAGACTGTCAGGGTGGACCTGAAAAGCGGGTAAACACGACTCGCTTGCTGTCTGCGAAGAGTCCCACTTGGAAGCAGGGACCCGCAAGAGCCGCCGCCCGTGGGTCCGAGCTCCACGGACGAGTCGGTTTCGCCGTCCGCTTCTAGCCGATCACACACTCCGGCTCGCGGATCAGCCCGTGAAGTACAAGTAAGCGCCGAGAATGGCCGCCAGAATAGCCGCTGAGCCAGCCACGTCTCGCCAGTTCCAACCCGACCGAGTGTGACGCTTGTCTTCCTCGGTCGATGTTTCGAAGGTCAGGCTCTCGATCCTCCCGTAATCCGGCTCCGTGGTTGCGTAACTTACACCGATCATCACGATTGCCGAAACAATCGTGATGAGAACGCTAAAGTACTGGAAGTAGATGTTGTTACAGATCCAGAGGAACGAACCGTATGCGTAGCCGTTCTCGAAACCGGGCAGCCCGATGGTCACCGGGGTATCAACCAACATGCGAAAGACGCCCATGATAAAGCCGACAATCATGGCCCATAGCGCCCCTTTCGCGTTCATCCTTTTTACGAAAACGCCGAGGAAGAAAACGACGAAGATGGGAGGAGCGAGATACCCTTGGACTGCCTGCAGGTAGTTATAAAGGCCGTGCGCGCCCTTTATAACGGGGATCCAGGCAAGCGCTATGAGCACCATAACCGCCGTGGCGATTCGCCCGGTTCTCACCAGTTGGTGCTGGGAAGCTTTGGGCCTCCACTTCTGGTATAGGTCCACCGTAAACAAAGTTGAACAGGCGTTGAATACGCCGGCGAGCGACCCCATCAGGGCTGACAAGAGCCCGGCGACGACAATTCCGCGAAGGCCAGGAGGCAAGAGGTATTGAACCAACATCGGGAAGGAACCCTGTGCGACCGAGGGAATCGCGCGCCCGTCGGAACCAATCATCTGGGAGAGCTCGGGAATCTTGCCGCTCTTCGCCAGCGCAAAACAGATCAGGCCGGGGATGATGAACAGGTAAACCGGGAACAATTTCAGAAATGCCGCGAAGATGCTGCCTCGGCGGGCAGTGGTTTGATCGGGGGCGCCGAGGGCCCGCTGTACGATGTACTGGTCGGTGCACCAGTACCAGAGGCCGATGATCGGGGCGCAGAAGAGCATCCCGAGCCAAGGGTAGTTTCCGTTGAAATACCAGGCCTGCCGGACAATCTGTCCCGCCGCGTCTTTCTCCAAAACCGGGGCCCAGGTGCCTTCAACGCCGGCGGGAATAAGCGGCTTCCAGAGATTGAACATTTCAGAGCCGCACCATTGTCGCAACTCGCTCCACCCACCCAACTGGATCAGGCCGTACACTGTCAACAGGCCGGACCCAACGATGAGGATCGTGACCTGAACGGCGTCGTTGTACGCAACTGCCCGCATCCCGCCAAGAGTCGTGTAGAGCCCAGTAAGGACAATGACGAGCACAGACCCGATCCAGAAGCTGTCGATCGTGTACCCACCCACGTTTATCGCCAACTCGGGAAGGAGTGTGCCGAAGACCACGCCGCCGGCGAAGATTCCAACCGCGATTTTGGAAACGACAAAGGTGATCAGCGAGACGATGGACAGGACATAACGAGATCCTGTGCTGAACCGGCGCTCGAGGAATTCCGGCATCGTGAAGACCTGCGATCGCATGTAGAACGGAACGAACACCCAGGCCAGAACAAGCAGGCACCAAGCGTGCAACTCATAATGGGCCATCGCCACGCCATCGGTAGCGCCGGACCCAGCAAGTCCGACGATGTGTTCTGACCCGATATTCGAGGCAAAGATAGAAGCGCCGATAATCCACCAGCCGAGGTTCCGGCCGGCCAGAAAGTAGTCGGTGGCTGTATCCTTGTTTTTCCGGACGACCCACCAGGCGACTGTCAGCAGTATGCCGAAATAAAGTGCGATCATCACCCAGTCGATTGCGGTGATATGCGACGTTCCGGTACTGGCAGCGAGAATGAGGTTGACTTTGTTCATGCGAGCGCTCTTTCCTGGATGCGTTTCTAGTCGATCAAACCAATTCCGACAGGCGGGCAGAATCCTAGCATCATCGGGCATCCGAGACAATAAGCCTCGAAGATAAGCCTCTAACAGTCGAAAATGATTCGGCCTAGCGGGCGGCTACAGCCAGTGTACTTTGCGAAAAAGCCAGTACAAGCCGATGCAAGAGCCTAGGATCAAGACGGCGGACGCGACGACCCCCCAAGTCTGGCCGGCGCCCGGATAGGGAACATTCATGCCGTAGTAACCGGTGATCAGCGCCGGCACTGCGGCGATAGCCGCCCAGCTGCTGACTTTCTTGACGATCAGGTTCTGGTGGTAGTCCCTCAGGCTCAGATTCGTCTCGACGATGGTGCTGACGAGGTCGCGCAGCGAATCGGAGGATTCGGCGACCCGCAGGATATGGTCGTA
>CAYQYP010000118.1:0-18394 GCA_964421755.1 uncultured Acidobacteriota bacterium | reverse complement strand
GGACTCCTGACGGGTTCTCCACGCGGATCGACAACTGGCTGCCGCGGAAACGACGCGTGACAGTGAACTCGCTCCACCCCGCGGGGATGCAGGGGTCGATCCTCAATCCGTCCACTTCCGGGCGGATCCCCAGCAAGTACTGCGTGATGGCGTAGTAAGTCCAGGTGGCCGAACCGGACAACCACGGGATCCGCGAGGCCCCATGCCTGGGACTCGCCTTCGAGTGCGTGGACTGGCAGACGACGTAAGGCTCGATTTCCCGGATCTCGGCCTTGGTGTTGTAAGCGGCGGGGAGATAGGAACGGAGGTAGCGGTACGCCTGGTCGCCGTGCCCCAGGATACACTCGGCCATGACAGCCCAACCCTGCGTGTGAACAAAAATCCCGCCGTTTTCTTTCAGTCCCGGGTTCATCAGCGCCGCCCGCACGACGTTGTGATCAGTGCTGGTGGTGTACGGCGGATCGCACAGAGCCAGGCCGTACTCGGTTGCGAGACGGTCTTGAACATTTTTCATGGCGCTGGACGCCTGCTCCGCAGTTGCCGCGCCGCTGATGACGGCCCAACTTTGCGGATTCAGGAATATCTGCCCTTCGGGGCACTCGCGCGCCCCGAGTTTCATCCCGTCCTCGCGAAGTCCGCGAATGAACCACTCGCCATCCCAGGCCCACTTGGCAATCGACGTGTCCAACCGAGCGCGCCGGTCGAGGGCCCACGCCACTTCCTCGCTTTCCCCGAGCTCACCTGCCGCCTCGGCGTAAACCTCCAGGGCGAGCCGCAGCTGCATGGCGACAAAAACGGATTCGCCGCGGGCGCCCAGGCGCAGGCAATCGTTCCAGTCAGCGCGCAGTCCGCACGGTAATCCGTGACTGCCGCTTCGTTCGAGGGTGAACATGATGGCGCGCTTTAGATGCCCCAGGACGGTGTCCTCGCCTTCATCCGCGTACGGAAGCACCTTCCGGTAGAAGCCCGTGTTCCCCGTCTCTTTGACGTAGGCGGGGACAGCGTTGAAAAGCCAGAGGCTATCGTCCGAACGGTATTCGCTTTCGTCCGGAGCCTGCTCCTGCCCCGGCCGGTGGCTGAAGGGCAAGACGACCGGCATAGCACCGCCAGTCGACACCTGGCCGGTCAGCATCAACTCCAAGCGCTCCCTGGTCTCCTCGGGAATGGCATGCATGACGCCAAGAAAGTCCTGAACCGTGTCCCGGTAGCCCAGGCCGTCACGGTCGATCCCGCTGTAAATCAGGCTGGCCGCCCGTGACCAGGCAAACGTCATCAGCGAGTTATAAATCCCCCACGTGTTAATCGTGCTGTTCAGCTCAGAATCGGGTGTCCGGGCGGAAAACCCCTCCAGTCGGCGGTGCCAGTAGTCGCGAACTCTTGCCAGCTCGGCATCCGCTTTACGGACATCTTCGAAATCGGCTTGCGCCTCACTACCCTCCATTTCCGCGCTGCCGATTCCCACCAGCACCAGGAAGACTCTCTCCTCCCCCGGTTGGAGCACCAGGTCGACCTGCAGCGAGCCGCACGGGTTGTCCCCGTATCCCAGCCTATTGCCGCAGCACCCGCGTTCGACGACAAGCGGGTTGGCGTAGGTGCGATACGGGCCGAGAAAAGCCTCCCGGTCGGTGTCGAAGCTCGAAACAGGAGCACCCGCGATCGCCTGAAAGGTATGCCGACCCTGGTCCTTCTCCTTGAAGTTATGCGGCATCGGGGGGATATTCACGTTGGTTCCGTGATCAATGATTCCATTAACTACCTTCATCTGCGCCGTATACTGCACGTATTGGATGTTCAAGAGATCGTCGATCGCGTTCCAGGTGGCGGCGTACTCGACGTAAGTAAAGGCGCCAAGGCGGCGCAGCCGGTCGCTGTCGTTCCTCACGCGAACCTTCCAGACCTCGAACAGCGCTCCCATCGGAACGAAGTAGCAGACCTCCGACCCGATGCCCTGATATTCGGAGGAAATCAGGGTGTATCCGGTGCCGTGACGGCATTCGGATCTGAACCGGTCAAGCGGTTTGCCGACCGGCTGCCAGGAAGCCGACCAGTAGTCGCCGGTATCGTGATCACGCAGGTAAAGGTAGCGGCCGGGCTGATCCATGGGGACTGAGTTGAAACGCATGCGCATGAATCGCCCCATCCCCCCGGATTTCCAGAAACTGTAGCCACCTGCGTTGTTCGTGATGATCGCGCCGTATTCCGTTGACCCGAGGTAGTTACTCCATGATTTCGGCGTGTCGGGACGGGTTATAACGTATTCCCTGCGCTCGTCGTCGAAATAGCCATATTGCATTTGAGTCCTGCGACCTTCTGGAAGACGGAAGATGAAAACAAAAGCCGATTACGAAGACCAAAAGACAAAAAGCCGATTACGATTACGACTACGATCACGATCACGAGCGCGAGCGCGAACCCGAGCCAAGAGACCGATCAGGCGAACGCCCTGAGGAGCCCGGTTGAACGGTCAGGGAAATGTGAACAACTTCCCGCTCGCTCGTGCTCGCGCTCGTGATCGTAATCGTAGTCGTAATCGGCTTTTTGTCTTGGTCTCCTCGTAATCGTACTCGTGCTCGGCTTTTTGCCTGGTCTTCCGCCCTCGTACTCGCTCGGCTTTTTGTCTTTTGCTTCCCTTCAGACCAGCGAGTGTTTCTTCGTGAACTCTACAAGCTCCTGAACGTATCCGAACATCAGTGCGGTCACGGTATCGGCCGCCCCGTAGTAGACCGCCAGCCGGCCGGTGGCCGCATCGCACAGGGCGGCGCACGGGAAAGCCACGTTCGGGACATCTCCCACACACTCGTAAAGCGTTTGGGGCGCCAGGATGTAGTGCCGGGACCGGGCGATCACTTTCCACGGTCGCTCGAGGTCCAGCAGGGCGGTGCCCGCACTGTAGACGAACCCGTTACATGAGGTGAGCACTCCGTGATAGATCAGGAGCCAGCCTTCGGAAGTCTCGATCGGGATCGGCCCCGCTCCTACCTTCGTATACATCCAGGAGTTGTCCACGGGTGCCATGACGTGCCGGTGACGGCCCCAGTAGGTCAGGTCCGGGCTCTCGCTGTAATAAATCTCACCGAACGGGGTGTGCCCGTTGTCCGAGGGCCGCGAGAGCATCGCGAAATTCCCCCCGATTTTGCGCGGGAACAGCACACCGTTGCGGTTGAACGGGAGGAAGGCGTTCTCCAGCTGATGGAACTTTTGAAAATCGCAAGTCCACGCCACGCCGATGGTCGGGCCGTGATACCCGTTGCACCAGGAGACGTAGTAGCGATCCTCGATCCAGACTACGCGAGGATCGTATCCGAAAACGAAATTACCGATTTCCGGGTCCGGGCAATCAAATGTCAGCCGCTGGGGATTGATTTCCCACTTCAGCCCGTCAGCGCTGAACCCGGCGTGAAGCTGCATCCGGCGCGAGGTGTCATCGCACCGGAAAACCCCCGCGAAATGATCCCCGAACGGCACGACCGCGCTGTTGAAAATGCTGTTGCAGTTGGGCACTGCGTCGCGTGTGATGACGGGGTTTCGGGAGTACCGCCACACGGGCCGATTCTCCCCGGCCGGCCTGTCTTCCCACGGAATATTCGGCAAATCCCTCTCGTTGATGATCTTCATAGTCCTCTTCTCTTTCTCAGGTTCGGGACAATCCCTTACGCCTTGACGGCCGCGTCAATGGCGGGCGTCCCGGATTCGGCGCCCGCGGAACGACGCTGATTCAGTTCGGTTTCGATCTGCTTCATGGTTCTTTCGTCAAGCTTGTAGAACATGACGAAGAGCGTCGCGAGGACACTCCCGGCCGCCGGGAGGAAACTCATCATTATCCGCAGACCCCACAGTGTTTCGGGCAGTTGAACGGGAACGTTGGGCTGATAGTGGAAGAGCGCGAGCAGCCAGGCGGGTATCGCGCCACCGATCATCCACCCCATCTTCTGTGAGAAGGTTGCCGCCGAGAAAATCAGGCCCGTTGCTCTTCGACCTGTTTTCCACTCGGACCAATCGGCTGCGTCGGCGTACATCGACCACAACAGGACGGATGTCGGTCCCATGGTGAAGTTGGCAAGAATGTTGAGGGCAAACATCCAGGCGACATCCTGCGGCCGGAGCCAGTAAAAGGCTACCGTAAGCACGCTGGAAATCCCCATAAGGATCATGTACATGCGCGCCTTGCCGAACTTCTTTGTCAACCAGTCCACGACGAAAATGCCGACGATCGTCGCAATAGTGGCGGAAACCATGTAGTAGTTGTACAGGTTCTCGTCCCGGGCGTAGTACTTGAGGTAGTAGATCGTCACTCCGTTGCGGATCGCCACGTAGGCCAGAACGAAGAGTCCAATCGCGAGAAGGATCAGCCAGGGCTTGTTCCGGGACAGGTCTCTCAGATCGTCTTTGATCCGTGACTTCTGCGATGGCGGCGGCTGGACGCGTTCCCGGACCGCAAGGAATGTGACCAGGAACAAACCCACTGCGATCGTTCCGTAAAGCATCATTGTGTTTCGGAACCCGATGGCCCGGTCACCCTGACCGAAGTACGCCACCAGCGGAAGAGTGAACGCCTGCACCGTCAGGTTCCCACCGAAGGCGCCAAGGAATTTGAAAGACGACAATCTGACCCGATCGAGCGGGTCTGAGGTGATCACCCCCAGTAAAGACGTATAGGGGATATTGATCGCCGTGTACGCCATCATCATCAGGTTGTACGTCACGTAGGCCCAAATGAGTTTCCCGGTCGGACTGAAATCCGGCGTCGTGAAAAGGAGCACTCCGATGATGCCGAAGGGGACCGCAAGCCAGATCAGGTACGGACGGAATCGCCCCCACCGGGTCTTTGTCCGGTCGGCAATCGTACCCATCAGCGGGTCGTTGACGGCGTCCCAAAGCCGAGTCAACAGAAACATCGTCCCTGCGGCGGCTGCGGAGATCCCAAAGACATCCGTGTAGAAGAACAGCAGAAACGACCCTATCGTCTGCCAATAGAGGCAGGATGCGAGGTCGCCGCATGCATAACCGACCTTCTCTCGAGTCCGAACAACCTCCTGTGCCATTTTGCCTCCGCTTGGTGTTTCGTTTGCCCGCTCGAAAATCCTGTGATGCGGCAAGATACTTTCGAATTCGCGTCGACACAAGGGCAAACACAAGGGGCAGAGGGGCAAAGGGGCAAAGGGACAAAGGGGCAAAGGGGCAGAGGGGCAAAGGGATAAAGGGCGCAGGAATGAGGCAAGGGACGTCAACAGGTTCGTAGTACCGCCTGAGGCGGGCCTTGCGGACCGCGTCTGCGAGCCCGTGCCCCCGGCTTTGCCGACCCGTCTGACCGGCTGAAGCCGGTACTACAAACCCATCGCGCGCCCTTGCCCCACAGGTGCTCGCTCTGCCCCTTTGCCCCTGTTTTCT
Organism: uncultured Acidobacteriota bacterium; assembly: GCA_964421755.1. Classification (GTDB taxonomy): domain Bacteria; phylum Acidobacteriota; class UBA6911; order RPQK01; family RPQK01; genus CAVUUN01. The sequence continues at coordinate 13,006 of CAYQYP010000118.1, read as the reverse complement.
ACTGGCTCGGTGGCTGCTCTTTGATCTCGCCCTCGGCGATGACGATCTCGACCCGGCGATTCTTCTGACGGCCCTCGGCAGTTGCGTTGTCGGCCGCCGGCCGGTCCATGCCGTATCCGACTGCCTTCATCCGCTCGCCCGCGATTCCGTTCCCGGCCAAAAAATTCATGACCGATTCAGCGCGTTGCTGCGACAACGTCATATTCCGCTCAGCGGATCCCGTGGAGTCGGTGTGCCCTTCGACTCTCAAGTTCAGATCCTGCATGATGAGGAGGATGCCCGCCAGCTTAGCGATAACAAGGGAGGCCTCGGGTTTGAGCGTCGCCTTGTTCACGTCAAACAGAATGTCCGGGAGGTTAACGATAGTGCCCCGCGCGGACTGCTGGGTGTCTGCAACCTTTGAAAGAGCAGCCTGCAGGCGTCCACTGAGGAGGGTTTTCTCCTCGTTCAGGGCCTGCATCGATCTTTGAAGCGTGGCCTGTTCGTTCCGCAAGCCTTCCATGACTGATTGCAGCTGGGTCTTTTCGGCTTCAATCCGCTGCTTTTCCGCCGTGGCGGCCGTCATCTCCTCCCGGGTTTTCGCCAGGTTACGCGTCGCGCTTTCCGCCTGCGCGGCCGCCTGCGTGGCCTCCGCCCGCGCCTTCTCGGCCTGTTCGGCGGTCGTGCGCGCCTGTTTCTCGGCCTCGGCGACCCGCTGTTCCATGGCCGCAACCTCGGCGCGTCGCTTGTTCAGCTGGGCCTCGACTTCGCGCTCTTCGATGCGTCGCAGGGAGACCTTGATCGCTTCGTTGGTCAGAGCGTACGAGCGACGGGCGTATTCCGCGGCTCCCTTACGGGCGCCGCTCGCCTGCATCGCGCGGGATTGGGCCAACGCGGTTCCGGCATCGCGGAGCGGCACAGGAGCGAGCTCCGGAGCACCGAGACGAGTCGCCAGCTCGTGCGCTTTCTGGGCCTGGGCGAGGTCGAGCAGATTCGACGAATCGTACTTCACGGCCGACAGGTCATCGAAGCCCGTTCGGGGCGCCGGCGCAAAGTCGGCGAACTGGAAGCTGGTTGAAGGAGCGCGCGGATCGGTACTCGGCGCATTGTAGGTGATGATCAATTCGGAAGGTTTCTTCACCTGGTAATACGGCTCGGCCGTCACCAGGAGAGCGAAGCCTCGGAGTCCCGTGGAGAATTTCAGGGAGTCTTTGTCCTTATCCTGTTGGATCCACAACTCGCCGAGGTTTTCGAAGCTGCCGTCCCGGCCGACCGTCCAGAGGACGTAACTGGTCACGTCGCCCCCAAACAGCACTGCCGGCTTCATCTTTTCGTACGAAAGCTCTATCCACGACTGCCGGTCTTCAAATGTCACTTTGGCCGTAACAACCGCACCTGGGATCCGCTTCATCGAGACGAAATTCAGCTGCGTCTCATGCCGTTCGGGAACCTGGACATGGTTCAAAAGGGCAGGGGCAGCGAGCGCCTGACCAAGCGCCGCGATAGAACTTAAAGCCATCAGCAATAGTGTTCTTCTCACAGTTCTCCTCTATAGTGTTTGGCCCACACACAACGGTCTACTGAGGCACCAGCTCGACTCGCCGATTCTTGGCTCTTCCCTCTTCCGTCGAGTTCACGGCAACGGGAGCCAGGTACGCAACGCCGTTGGCGGTCAGGCGGGTCGCCGCGATCCCATGGGACTTTGTCAACGCAGCGACGACCGCCTCCGCACGGTGACGGGACAACGTCAGATTGGCATCATACCCGCCGACATTGTCCGTGTGGCCGACGACGTGAAGCTTCAGACCCGGTTCCTTCTTGAGCAAGGCAGCGATCTGTTCGAGTGCGTTCTTTGATTCCGGCTTGATGTCGAATTTGTTGGTGTCGAAGAAGATGCCGTACAAGGCGACATGTCCGGACGAACCGATCGCTTTTGCCATCTCGTCAGCAGTCACGGTCACCATATTCTGGGTCATTGGCTGCAGTTCGATCACGTCGACCGCGATATAGGCGCCTTTCCGGGCCTTGTAAATACGGTCGTCCTGGCCCCACTCAACGGCGGTCAGGTATACGTAAACGTCGCCTTCAGGGCGGGTCAGCTTGGCGCTTGATACCCGAATGCCCTGTTTTTCTGCCGCGTAGAAGATGTAATAGCCACGATTGGTGTTCAGGTTGGAATTTGAAAACGGTGCGAGGAAGTTAGTCCATTTTGTCGCCTGAGGGTCTTTGGTCGAATCGTACAGAATCTGAAACCCCTTGGCTCGCAGCTCGTTCTGGTAATTTCTGACCAGTTCGGTCGAACTGGTCGCACCGGCTGATTCGTACCAGATCTGGGTGTGTGCTCCCTCGAGCGTCAGAGGCGGTTTCACGAATTCCCGCCGCTTCGCACTAAGGTCGTATTTTTGGAACGTCGATGTCTGTAACTGGAATTGGTCGAATCGCTTGAGGTCGTAACCGACGATCTCGGAGCCGGCAAAACGTTTAAGAAGCGGGTGGTCTTTGGCACCCGGCAGATCCGCCGCGCTGGCAACTGCGCCTGGGAAAGAAAGACCAGCCGCCAAGAACCCGAGAACCAAAATGGTTCGGGTAAAAGTATGACCGCGTCTGAAGGCTTTCATCGATGTCCCCCCTGTCATACCGCGCAACTAACTCCGCGGCATGAGGCTACTTATGCCACAGATGGAGCAGGCCGGGCAAGGGGCGGGTCCGAAACAACCGAAGGGTTATAAGGACCCTCACCGAGCACAAATTCCTCTGCTCCTTGCCGTCCCTGAGGTCCTCGCGGTCTTTGAGGTCGTTCAATTACCAGCTTGACAACGCAGGCCGGATCTCTGCAAAATACCGCGGTTTTCCGACTCGAGAAAATTATGCGATTGATGGCCGCTGCAGCCGCCGCTACGGGCACAGCCTGGGCGACGGTCGAAGCTGGATAGCTTGGAAACAACCGACGCCATGGGCTGGACACGGGCCCATGGCTGCCTTTCGTGCCCTGGACCCTGCTCCGGGGCTTTTTTTTGCCCGCCTCCTGCCCTCCGCGTTGGACAGCAATCTGGAACGGAGGAGTCATGTCGAAAGGATCCGTGGTTCGCTTTGCGCATCGGATGAGTCTGCTTCCCCCTTACCTGTTTGGGAGCATCAACAAACTCCGGATGGAGAAACGCTGGGAGGGGGTCGATATTATCGATCTCGGGATGGGGAACCCGACGGACCCGGCGCCGGCGGCGGTCACCGACAAGCTGTGTGAGGTAGTCCGGGATCCCAAGAGCCATCGCTATCCGGTGGCCGCAGGTTTCCGGAACTTGCGGCGCGAAATCGCGAAGACTTACGAGCGCGACTATGCAGTGGTTCTGGACCCCGAGAGCCAGGTCATCTGCACGATCGGGTCAAAGGAAGGGCTGTCGCACCTCTGCCTCGCGCTGGTCGGCCCGGGCGACACCGTGATCGTCCCGACACCGGCGTTCCCGGTCCACACTTACGCGACGATCATTGCAGGAGGCAACGTCATCGGGATTCCCCTGCAGGACGTCGACACCTTCGCCGGCCGGTTGGCCGAATTGTGCAGATCGCTCCTGCCGGCGCCCAAGCTCCTGTTGCTGAACTTTCCCCACAACCCGACGGGAGAAGTGACAACGCTCCCACTTTTCGAAGAGGCGGTCAGGCTCGCGCGCAAGCATCAGTTCATGGTCGTTCACGATGCCGCGTACAACAAGATCACATTCGATGGATACGTGGCGCCGAGTTTCCTTCAGGTGCCCGGCGCCTGCGACGTGGGAGTGGAATTCGGATCCTTCTCCAAGTCTTTCAACATGGCCGGGTGGCGCATAGGCTATTGCGTCGGACACCCCGAGATTGTGCAGGCGCTTTACCGCATCAAGGGGTATTACGACTATGGAATCTTCTCTGCGATCCAAGTGGCGGCGCTTGTTGCCCTGCGCGATTGCGGCGACGATCCAGCGCAGCAGGCCCTCGTGTACCAGCGCCGGCGAGACGTGTTCTGCGAGGCTCTCGAACGGGCCGGCTGGACCGTCAACAAACCAAAAGGCGGGATGTTCGTCTGGGCCCGCATTCCCGACCGCTACCAGAAGATGGGGTCGATGAACCTGGCACTCGAGCTGTTGGAGAAAGCCGGTGTGGCCGTCGCACCCGGTATCGGCTTCGGCGCCGAAGGCGAAGGGTACCTGCGCCTCGCCCTGGTGGAGAACGAACAACGACTGCGCCAGGCGGTCCGTCAGATCCGGAAGGCATTTCCGGGGTGAATACCACTGCGCACTGCCAACTGCGCACTGCAAAGTGGCCCGCTGACCAGCCTGGGCAAAAACCTGTCAACCGGGTCGAAAAGCGGCGGATTCGCAGTTCGGAATCCGCCGCTTTTCGACCCGGTTGGCGAGCTTCCCGTGTTCTTCGGCAGTGCGCAGCAGGCAGTGCGCAGTGCGCAGTTTCAGCGCGTCATTACCTGAGCACCGAACGTGTTGCAGGCATTCGGGTCTCCGGTGTCGAACCCGCGGCGAAACCATTCGACCCGCATCTCCGAGGAGCCATGGGTCCACGATTCTGGTGCGACGCGTCCGCTTGACCGCCGCTGGATCGTGTCATCACCGATAGCCGCGGCGGCGGCAAGGCCCTCTTCCAAGTCTCCCGGCTCGAGCATCCGGCTTTGACGATTGGCGGTGTGGCCCCAAACCCCGGCAAGACAGTCGGCCTGCAGCTCCAGCCGCACGCTCAATTCGTTGGCTTCCTCGCGGCCGAGCTGTTGCTGGCGGGAATGGACCTGGTCAGAAATCCCAAGAAGATTCTGGACGTGGTGCCCGACCTCGTGGGCGACCACATACGCCTGGGCGAAGTCGCCAGGCGCCCCGAATCGTTGGTCAAGTGCCTCGAAAAAGGAGAGATCTAAGTACACTTTGCTGTCCGCGGGACAGTAGAAGGGACCGACTGCGGCAGAATTCAGACCGCATGCCGAGCTCACCGAGTCCGAAAAGAGGACCAACCTCGGTTCCTCGTATTGCCTGCCCATCTGCTGAAAAAGAGACCGCCAGGTGCTCTCGGTGTCTGCCAGGACCACGCTGACGAACTGCCCGAGCTCGTCCTGTGGCCGGGAGGTCGGAATCGACTCGGGAGCGCTTCCCGGTGAAGACTGATCAACCTGGGTCAGCAGTTCGAGCGGATTCGTACCGGTGAGCCAGGCCAGCACGATCACGACCAGAAGGCCGCCACAACCGATGCCTGCACCCCCTCGCAAAGACATGCCCCGCCTGTCTTCCACGTTCGAGCTTGTTCTCCGGCCGCGCCATTGCATTGGTAGGTCTCCTTTAGAAAATTGTCTCACGCAAGCTGTCGGGCGACCAAGGGAGAGACAAGGAGACAAGGAGACAAGGAGACAGGGAGAGGGGAGAGGGCTGCTTGGAGCGCGGACGTCCCGTCCGCACTGGGATCGCGGGCATCCTGCCCGCGCGGAGGGCATCCTGCCCGCCGTTCACAGCCGACCGGCAACAGATGATCCCCGGGCAAATACAACGCCGGGCGGGCCGCCCGGCGTGCGGGCAAGATGCCCGCGCTCCAAGTGCGGACGAGACGTCCGCGCTCCAAGAGGTATCCTCTCCTTGTCTCCTTGTCTCCCCGTCTCCCCTACCCCAGCTCCTGTTCCAATCGCCGTAGAATTCCGTCGGGCTCGGCGACTGACATCTGTGCGATTTCGTCGGCCCGCTGCTGCGTGTCCGCAACCGCGTAGATTCGCAGTTCGTCGGCGTTCCCGGATGGCCTCACGTGCGCGATGTCGCCGTTCTCAAAATACACCCGCACACCATCGATGTAGTTGACCCCGGAAATCGGGCCAAAGTTGTCCTGAGGCCTGAAGAAACCGGCCAATCGGTCGCGGATCGCGAGCAATTCCCGATCAAGCTGCGGGTCCGGCGGGATCTCCACGGCCTCTTCGTCCCTCACGGTGAGCCCATTTTTTTCAAACCTGACGTCTTTCGCCCGGAAGCCGCCTGGGGTCAGCTCACCGAGAATGCGAAGGCTCGTCGATCTTGGAAAGCCGCGAAGCAGGGCAGCTTTGCTGAAACGCCCCGGCAGGCCGGAGAAAAGATCCACGAGGTGGATACCCTTCTCATTCGCCGCAAAAAGCACGGCGAGAATCGGGAGCATGGCGTCTCGGGTGGGCAACGCCTTGAGCAATCTGCCGGATATCTCGAAATCCGATCCGGTCAGGAAGCCTCCGTTTGCCTCCCAGCCGCAGACGCGCTGTTTTCCCTTGGACCGGGCCTTTTGCATGCCGGCGATCACGTGCGGCGAGCCGATGCTGGTTTTTGGTTCCACGATCGAACGCAGGCTCCCGCGATCGACACCGTCGTTACAGCTGATGGGGACGACCACGCTGTCGGCGCCGAGGAACTGCGCAACGATCATTCCCACGAGGTCGCCTCCGAAGAATCTAACGTCGGGCGCTGTCCCACCCGCTTCCCCCGCCGGGCACATTGCAAGGACCAGGGGACGATCGCTGTCGCCATCCGTGGAGACAATGGCATCCACGCGTCCGCAGGCGGCCGACGCATCTGCAGCGAGCTGACGGATTCTCCCCAGCTGCTCCTGGTCCACGTTTTCGGTGTCAATCGGGACAAACACCTCACTGCGACCGATCGGGATGACCTCCGCCCCGGTTCCGCGGAGGATTTCGGCCAGGAGGTCACGGCCGACCGCCGAATGCTGGTACACCAGGACCCGCTTGCCGCGGAGATCCTTCCCCGAGAAGAAATCTAGATAGCGCGAAATGTAGGCTTTTCGGCCGACATCTGTCTCCACCGCCAGGTCCCGGTGACCGGTTTTGAACATTCCGTGCTGGTTGAACGGGGAGTCGCCCGTCGGCTGGCCGTAAACACGACGCCGCACTTCTTCGACCCGTCGATTGATCGGAGCCTCGTCTTTCTTGAGGAGCTCTCCGCGGCTGGTGTTCACCTTGTAGCCGTTTCGCTCGAAAGGGATATGCGAGCCGGTGACCATGATGCTCCCCTTGCCCTGGCCGATTGCGTAAAAGGTGAGGGCAGGCGTTGGAATCCGGCCCAGATTGACCGGCTGGAGGCCCGCATCGGCGATTGCGTGCTCAATCGCCTGGGCGAGCTCCCCCCGGCCCTGTTGCTCGTTCGAAAAACCGGCCGAGCTGGGTCGCAGGTCGTACGCATAGTAGAACGGATCTCCCACGCTGACTCCCCCGTCGGGCCCAGGCAGAGATTTCAGGTATTCGAGTTCTGCGAGCGCGTTGATGTAGACTTCCAACTGAGTCAGGTCGACCACGTTTCCGCGCCGGCCGCTGGTTCCGAAATTCAGGATAACCGGCTCGTAGTCGAGACATTGACGAAGCGTTTTGCTGCTCAATCGAGTCCTCCCAAAGCTATTGGTTCCAATGTTAGCCCGACGCTCACCCGGGTTTCCAGCGGCTGCCCTATCGCTTTCTCTTGATTGTTAACGCTAACAATGCAAAAATGCGACCGCCAGAGCGGGACAGGCCCGTTGTAAAATCAGGAGCAACATGACGAATCCAAGGAACGGGGCAACAATCGTCGACATAGCTCGATCGCTTGGCGTTTCCGCGATGACCGTTTCCAGGGCGCTCAGGGGCAGCGCCGAAGTCAGCGACAAAACGCGCAAAAAGGTCCTCCGATGCGCCGAGGAGATGGGCTACCGACCCAACCGGTGGGCTAGAAGCCTGGTGACACAAAAGACCGCGATCATCGGAATCGTGGTCCCTGATATATCCCATTCCTTCTTTGCTGAAGTCACTCGAGGGATCGAGGATGTGCTCGGAGACGCCGGCTACAATATCCTTCTTTGCGATTCCCGGTTGAGCGCCGAGAAGGAAATTGACGAGATAGGGATGCTGGTGGACAGCCGGGTCGAGGGGCTGATCGTCGCTTCGGAGCAGCAACAGGGCGCCCCGGAGGTCTTCAAGAAACTGCGCCAGAGCGGTATACCATTTGTGCTGGTCGATCGCTTCTTCCCCCGCTGCAACTTCCCAGCGGTTCTCGTCGACGACACCGCCGTCGCCCGCCTGGCGACCGAGCACTTGATTGAGCTCGGTCACCGTCGAATCGCACATATTCAGGGCCCGGGCATCAGCCCCGCTTTCCTTCGCCTCAACGGCTACAAGGAGGCTCTTAAGCATCACCATATTGCGATCAACCCGAGTTGGATCGTCCCGGGTAACTTCGATATCTCGAGCGGCCGGGAAGCGATGCAACAGATGATCGAAAGCGGTTCCCTGCCATCGGCCGTCTTTGCGGCCAACGACCCGATGGCGATCGGCGCGCTTTACGCCTGCCGTGACGCCGGGCTTCAGGTCCCAGCGCAGATATCGGTCGTCGGCGCAGGCAATATCGAAGGTGCACACCATCCGAACCCATTCCTGACAACGATCGATTGGCCGCGGCAGGAACTGGGCCGCGCAGCTGCGACTCTCCTCCTCGAGGCAACCTCGCGCACCGAAGCGGCGAAAGAGCCTCCCGAAATCAGGGTTTTCCCGCCAAGGCTGCTCGTCCGGCAGTCCACGGCAGGTCCACCGCCTTGGTAAACCGGTCTCTCGGCCATGGGGCACAATCCGCCACCATTCAGTTTGGCTTCTCGCATTACGGACCCGGACGGATCGCGTTGTGGATTTTCCATGTGACAACGGCCTCGGAAAAAGGGCAAAATGAGAACCTTTAGTTTTAATACCAGGCAAAGGTAGGAACGAATGCGCACTCAGAATCGTCGAAAATTCATCACCGAATCAGCTGCGCTAAGTCTAGTCGGTGTCGGCGCGGCCACGAGACCCGTCCGCGGGGCCTCCGCTCCACTTGGAGCAAACGACGCCGTCAGAGTTGCGGTTGTCGGACTTCATGGCAAGGGTGCTCACCATATCGAGATGTTCAAGGCCGTTCCCGGCGTCCGGCTGACCGCCCTCTGTGATCCGGATGAAAACGTGCTGGCCAAAGCGGTCACCGGCCTATCCGGCCAGAACGTGAAGGTCGAGCCATTTGCGGACATCCGAAAGCTTCTGGAAAGCAAAGAGGTGGACGCAATTTCGATCGCGACACCCAACCACTGGCACTCCCTGATGACTGTCTGGGCTTGCCAGGCGGGCAAGGACGTCTACGTCGAGAAACCGGTTTCGCACTGTGTCTGGGAGGGCCGGAAGGCCGTGGAGGCGGGTCGGAAATACGGACGAATCGTTCAAGCCGGCACGCAGTCGAGGTCCGATGTCGCCCTTCAGGAATTGGCGCAGCTTCTCAAAAAAGGTGAACTGGGGAAGATCCTCCGGATACGCGGTTTTTGCTACAAGAGAAGGCGCAGCATCGGCAAGGTCGCAGGTCCGCAGACCATCCCGGCGGGTATCAATTACGACCTCTGGACCGGACCCGCGCCAATAGGGCCGCTGTGGCGGCGAGAACTCCACTACGACTGGCATTGGGTATGGCCAACGGGTAACGGCGATATCGGCAACCAGGGCGTCCACGAGATGGACATGTGCCGATGGATGGGCGGCTATGACAAATTACCGCCGCGAGTCTTCAGCATCGGCGGCAGGTTCGGCTACGACGACGACGCCACCACGCCGAACACTCTGATCTCGGTTCTCGACTACGAGCCCGCACCGATCATCTTCGAAGTTCGCGGTCTTCCGCAGGCATCGGGTAGCGAGTCGATGTCCAACTACCGTGGTATCCGCATCGGATTCGTCGTCGAATGCGAGAACGGATATTTCGCCGGCGGTGGAGGCGGAGGCTGGATTTACGATCCTGCCGGGAAACGCGTGCGCCAGCTCGCCAGCACGGGCGGCGACGACCACGTGGCCAATTTCATCCAGGCCGTCCGAAGTCGCAAGACGAGTGACCTGAACGCGGATATCCAGGAAGGCCACCTGTCCTCTGCCCTTTGTCACCTCGGCAACATCACTCACCGGCTCGGCACCCAGCTGACTGGGGCCGAGATCCAAGAGAAGCTGAAATCCCGGGCGGATCTGACAGAGACGTTTACCCGGTTCAGCGAGCATCTGACGGCGAATGGAGTCGACATGGGGAAGGTTACTCCGGTGCTCGGACCAGTCCTTGAAATGATTCCCGAGGAGGAACGTTTCGAGAGCAAGTCCGAAAACGACCTCGGTGCCTGGGCAAACCAGCTGATCAAAGACAGCTACCGCCACCCCTACGTCGTCCCGGAGCAGGTGTGACGCACGGGTACACGTTTTGACGGTTCATCGGTTCACGGTTGCACGGTTCGGGATTGGACAGTGCCCTCCACCCTGAACCGGTGAACCCTGGGCCTGCTGTGCCATAATGCAGGCATGAGACCGCGATTTTGGCAGTTTGCCTCCCTCACTTCACTGCTTATAGCCTGCCTGTCGGACGTTGGGCTCTCCGACGGCCTGAACCTGGAGTTGAAGAGTTTCGGGACTACTCCCGCCCAAGCTTGGCACAAATGGTCGCCACGGGAGGAAATCTCGCCTCGTTTTTTCGTGGATTCGGCAACTTTTCGCTCCGCGCCAGACGCGCTGGGCATCTCCGGCGACGCAAACCCAGCCGCTTACGGTGGCTGGGTTTATTCGGTAGACGGAGTAACAGGTGGGCGGTTCTATTCCCTGACGGCGTACTGGCGCAGCGAAGGAATTGAAGATCCGAGACGTCAGCTCCTCGCCCGGATCGACTGGACGGATGGCACTTCACGGGTGGGCCAGCCCGACTATGTTTATCGGACGGAACCCAGCGGGGACGGCTGGCACAAGATGGCACTGGTGGTTCCGGCCCCGGCGTCTGCCAAGGGCGCCAAGATCGAGTTGCTGCTCGGGTGGGCGCCGAAGGGTACCGTTTGGTGGGACGACATCTCCTTCCAGGAGGTCGCGCAACCACCCGGAAAGAAAGTGCGGGTGGGGGCTGTCTCACTCCGGCCTCGTAACATGCCAACCAAGGAGGCCAGCGTGCAGGCTTTCCTGGACACGCTTGACCGGATCGCACTGCAGAAGCCCGACATCGTCTGCCTCGGCGAAGGAATAACGATCGTCGGAAACCCTGGGACCTACGCGAGCGTTGCAGAACCGATTCCCGGCCCCACGACGGACAAGTTGGGAGGCAAGGCACGCCAGCATGGAATGTATATCGTTGCCGGCCTTTATGAGCGGGAGGGCAGCGCCATCTACAACACCGCTGTCCTGATCGATCGAGTCGGCCGTGTCGCAGGGAAGTACCGCAAAGTCCACCTGCCCCGGGAGGAGACTGAGGGCGGCTTGACACCCGGCAACCACCTGCCCGTCTTCCGAACCGACTTCGGCACAATCGGTATGATGATCTGCTGGGACTCGCAGTTCACCGACCCGGCGAAAGCTTTGGCTGCCCAGGGAGCCGAAATCATCTTCCTCCCGATCTGGGGCGGAAATTACACGCTTATGAAAGCCCGGGCCGCAGAGAACCATGTCTACCTCGTGTCGGCCGGCTACGACGTGGAAACCAGCATCCTGGATCCGAAGGGCGAAGTTCTTTATGCGACGAAGGAACCCGGCGCGTTCAAGACGGTCGAGATCGACCTCAACGAGCGGCTCTTGGATCCCTGGCTCGGAGACATGCGGGGCCGGTTTTACAAGGAATTCCGGTGGGACGAGCCGGTCGGAAACTGACCACAGTGGCAAGTGGCAAGTGGCAAGTGGCGAGTGGCGAGTAGCGAGTGGCCGGGGTTCCCGTTTGGGGCTCAATCCACAAAACGTTTGGCGCTAACATCGAGCCGTTTTGATGCACTCGCCACTTGCCACTGTTCAGCTTTTCGGCCCGGTTGGCACCGTCTGGCACTCAGCTGCGCACTGCGCAGTCGGTCAGTGGGCAGTGGGCAGTTGTCAGTTGTCAGTTGTAAAAAACAGCAGATGGCTGTCTCCTGATTCCAGCTGGCGTACCAACCGCAGGCATTCCGGCGGCTCGACCGCGGTCTTTTTGAAAACCTCCAGGATGATCCGCACCCCCGGTTTGAGCCGGGACAGCGCGCACATTTTCGCCAGAAGCTTTTCGTACCGGCCGAAATCATACGGTGGATCGAGAAACACGAAGTCGACGTCGGACAGATCGATGCGCCTGAACAGCGAGAAAACCTCCAGCTCCCGAATCTCGAATCCTTCCTCGATGCCCGTCATTTGAAGGTTCTTCTCGATCAGTCGGACCGCATCGCGGCTTGTGTCGTTGAAGACCACGTGGCGGGCACCCCGGCTCAGGGCCTCGATACCGACCGCCCCTGAACCGGCGAATGCATCGAGCCATTTCGAGCCGGCGACCGCCTCCCCGAGGATGTTGAACAGTGTCTCCCGCAGTCGATCACTGGTCGGCCGGACGCGGCCTTTGACTGGTGCGAGCAGCCTACCCCCCTGCTTACCCGAAATTACACGCATCGTGCGCTGACCTTACCCCGTGTAGAAGAGTCCATGCCTGTCTTTCATTTGTCGAACCAAGTGTCCGATCCGTTCCCCCTCGTCCCCACCTTTGTCAAGCGCGTCTCGCAGGTAATTGTCCGCTTCTGACCGGGCGTGTTCAAGCAGATCGCGGTCGCGCACCAGATTTGCGAACACAAAGGAAGGGATTCCCGACTGCCGGGTGCCGAGAAACTCGCCGGGGCCCCGAAGCTCCAGGTCTTTTTCGGCGATTTTGAACCCGTCCGATGTTCGACACATGGTTCCCAGCCGCTCGAGTGCCTCCGGGGAGTGAGCGTCGTCCGCCAGGAGTACGCAGAGGCCGGGGTCAAGTCCGCGACCTATGCGGCCACGCAGTTGGTGCAACTGGGACAGACCGAAACGGTCGGCGTGCTCGATGATCATGATCGAGGCGTTGGCAACGTCAATTCCGACCTCGATGACCGTGGTCGCAACCATCACCTGGACCTCGCCCGCCTTGAACAGCCGCATGAGCTCGTCCTTCTCCTCCGACTTCAGACGCCCATGCATCAAGCCGATTCGGTACTCGGGCAAGACGTCGGCCTGCAGGTGTTCGGCCATTTCCTTCGCCGCCCGGAGGTTCAGCTTGTCGGACTG
>CAYQYP010000117.1:0-13470 GCA_964421755.1 uncultured Acidobacteriota bacterium | reverse complement strand
GCCACGTGCGTCATGGCGGACAGTTTCGTAAAGTGCCAATTGTCCGTGGACGGACCCTGTCCTTGAGCACCTCCACGCCCTTCTCAAGAACGGGGTCCTTCTTCCCGATGAGCGACTCCGGAGTGCGCTCGACTGGAACCTTCGGCTTGATTCCATAACCCACGAAATCGCGGCCGTCGGGATAAGTGTCTCTTTTGGTGCAGATCCGAGCTCTGCCCCCACCGGGAAGGTCAAATTTTTGAGGCTGGCCTGTGCTGCCCCAGGTTGGCTCTCCCACTGTGACAAACCGATCGAGCCCGTCAGCGAAAATCACGAAATCCTCCGCGGCGGATCCGGTGTAACAGCTGATCAGGACGACGACTGGAACGAGGAATTTGCGCGCCGCAGACGGCTTGAACTCGTGGTACTCGCCCGTACGCCAGGCGTCACCCTTCAGATACTTTGCGTACTTCGAGTCGCCGAAGCTTGCCCAGGCCTTGTACGCGGAGACGTGCTCACGTGTTCTCCAAGCCGATCCTTTCAGGGGTTGGTCGACGAAGAAATCCAGAATCCCGTTACTGGTCTCGGTACTGCCACCGCCGTTGTTGCGAATGTCGATAACGACGCCTTTAGTCTCCGCGATCAGCGGCGCTACCTCCTGTCTGAAACGATCCACGATCTCCGGCTGGTTGAAACTGTTGAGCGCGACGTACAGGAGTCCTTCCTCGAGCCACCGATGCTCGATAATCGGCTTGGGCCCTTTTAACTCCGGAAGGAGCATCTCCAGTTGGCCGGCAGCGGCGCGCTTATCAGCATCCCGCAACATCCGGACGTTCCGCTCCTGTCCCTCCGGAGTTCGAATTGTAAAGGTTACTTCTGAGTTCGCTTCGCCGGCTGCAATCCCCAATCCCCACGGCGAGTGCCCGACGACCGCCGCCTCCCAGAGCGCGTGTTCGGCCGAGCAACTGATGTACGGAATCATCTTCGTCTTCAGGTAGTCTTCAGTAGCGACTCCGTCAACCGCAACTATCTCCGATCCCAGCGGAACGTCATCCGCGATCTTCTTGTCAACATTGACGATGATCGCTCTATGGCCGATCGACTTTGCGCCGACAGGGGCTTTGTCGTAGTGCGCCGTCCCCGTGGTTTCGGGCGGCGGGTAAACGCCTGTGTGGCCGTCTTTGAGCAGCGCCGCGAACCTCATCAGGACCCGGTAGTATTCCTTGGTGGACTTGGTTTCGAGGACTTTAGGGACGTACTCGGCAAAAGTAGCATCCCAGTCAAGCTGTGGAACCTGGTCAAAGAAGGCGAAGTTGTAACTCGCTTCCTTCCAGAACAGGGCGAGGCCATACATCTTCTCGCTGTCGGAGAGGCTTTCCTTATACTGGCTCGGGGCCTGCTGACCGTGAAGCGACGACACGGACAGGCATGAGAGGCCGAGGAGCAACAACCGTCGGAGCCAACTGGCAGTCAACATACGCATCCCCTTGTCGAATCTGCAACGAAAACATTCGACCGCTGATTGATGCAAAAAGTTGGGGCCAATGACAGCTGAACACAGCCGGAGTACCGTCGTGAACGCATTTTTGGGACAGTGGAAGGCAAGCGAGTCTTGCGAAAAGCCGGCCAGTAACCAACAGTCAGCATTGTCCCGCCCTTGCTGCGACAATGTATTCCCGCTTGCTTTCTGTGTCAATTATGAGTAACCAAAGGAGTCAACAGGAAGGGAGCGAGACAAGTGGCAGATTAGCTGAGTTACGGCACACCCCTGTTTGGCCCTGGGTGGAGAGCATCCAGCGGCCGTCGGACGAGACGCTGACGGCAGGTCCGCCGAGGAAGGGAGGATACCGGAGTCGTGCCACCTCGGTCGCGCGAGATGCAGAAAGAATTTCCCGCCGTGATGCCGCCCGGAATCGTCGGCCAGATCCTGGAGCTTGCTGCCGGCTTCGGGTGTGCACTGTGTGTCACAATCTCCTGTCAACCCGTCTCACTCGACTGGTCGCAGGTTTTCGATATCCTCGAATGCGCCCGGGAGACCGGTGGCCGGCCCGTGAAAGACGCTGCCGCCGAAGGTGGTTACGTAGAGCATACCGGGATTGTGGATGTCGGGCACCGGGCGATGGGCCCACTTAAAGTTGAAACCACCCAGGCGTTGCCAACTGTCTCCGCGGTTGCCACTCCGGTACAGGGCGCTGTTGAAGGTGGCCAGGAAGACTGTGTCCGGCGAGCGAGGGTCTACAGCCGCCGCATAAACATGCTTGTTCTCCTGGAAAACCTGCTTCCACGACTTGCCACCGTCTTCGGTCCGATACAGCCCGCCCCCAACTTCCCGGCCACCTCGAGACAAAGGCCAGCAACTCAAGTACATCCTCTGTGAGTTGGACGGGTCATAAACCAGGTCATTCGGAGCGGTGATTTCTTCCGGCAGGGCGACAAGTTGCCAGCTTTCCGCTCCATTGCCGCTGGTGTACATCTTTCCCGGAATTTGGCTGTTCCCCTCCACACCGGCCCGGGCGACCAGCAGGATTAAGCGCCCAGAAGGGAGCCGGGTGATGCGCCAGCAGTTCATGTTTGACGGATCGATTCCGCGGTTTCGGGTGGCCCATGTCGTCCCGCCGTCGGTCGATTTCCAGACGCCGTAACCGTAGTCGCAGACGTACAGGGTCCGGGAATCGACCGGGCTCGCGGGATCAAGAACGATGTGAGTGCAAACGGCTCCCGGCCGGAGTCCGTTCCGGTGCGTGCCGTCTTTCTGGAGGACGCCCTTCTGGAGCAATTCCCACCAGCGGCCGTTGTCGGTCGAGACCGCCACCCCTCCCTCCTGGTTCCCGTTTACGAGGTTTCCAGACCGGTGCATCTTCGGACGCGGGAGATCGTGAACGTTCGACCACGCCGAGTAGATCCTCCCCCGGACCGCCGGATCGAATTCCAGCCAATAACAGGTATTGCGCCACTGGCGGGGAATCCCGGAAATCGCCTGATGCCAACTCTTCCCGCCGTTGAACGAATGGAAAAGGCCTATATCCGTATAAGTGATGAACAGGTGTTCCCTGTCGAACGGATCAAAGTGGACGCCGTAGGTGGTCGTCACATCGAGTCCCCGGGTCGTGAACGACCGGTCCTCGAAGTCCTTGCTGATCAATTGTTCCCAGCTTCGCCCCCCGGACTCCGTCTTGAACGTCCGGCCGGAATCGGTTCCATAGACGACATCGGGATTGGTAGGGGAAACACCGAGGTGGCTTGGGTTGCGGAACCATCCCATGTTGCGAAGCAGCCACCCGCCCCGAAAATTGCCGCTGACGATATCGCCCGCAGACACTTCAAGTACCCATTGCCAGCGACGGCCCGCATCGGTGGTCTTCAGGATCCCCGAATGCCTCTGCAAAGAGCCGCTCTGTTCGACCCAGCGGGAACTGCATGACAGGTACACAACCTGCGGGTGGCGTTCGGAGACGGCAAAAGTATCGAGCACCGGAATTGTGCCGGCTTGCGCGGCACCATCCAGCAAGTTGCCCATGGCACTTGTCCAGGTTTTGCCGAGATCCGGGGACCGGTAAAGGGCTCCAGGGGTGCCTCCCGGGGGGCGGCGGGTTTCCTCGAGCAGGTAGATGTACGATGCTGTCGGTCCCGCTCCACCTTCGGCAACTGCCACCCGTTCGACCGGCAGGGCCAGCGCACTCGCCTTCCCATCCGCTGAGACCCGGATGCACGACTCGTTGGTCAGCACGGTCACTTCGTCAGGTCGACCTGCCCAGCTTCCAGGAAAGATTCCAAGCACCTCGTCGCCCTGCAGTTGAGCCAGCTGCTCCCAGGTCTTCCCGCGATCCCGAGACCGAAGCAGGCGAGAAAGGCCATCACCTCTCGCGCCGCTTGACAAGCCGAGGTAGATGCGGTTCTCGTCAGCTGGATCAACGCGAACCTTGACGATGCTTGAATCCGGCATCCCACTCTTGGTCTTGAAGCGGTGGTCGGCGTGGTCGCCGCGCATCGTCTCCTCGATCACGTCATTCGTATCCGGGTAGATGAGACTCCAGTGGCGGCCGCGGTCGTCCGATCGATAGAGGCCGCTGTTGCAGGCGTACACGGTATCCGGTCGGGATGGGTCGAACTCGAAATCGCGCACGACGGTCCGCAGGTTGAACATGCGCCAGGTTTCGCCGCCGTCTTCAGTCACGTACGCACCTGTCATGTCGCAGCGAATAAAGACGTGATTCGGGTCGGCGGGGTTGATCGTCGGGATATACTGCGCCCCACCGCCACCCGGCCCGATGATCTCCCAGGCGCCGCCCGTCACTCGCGGCTGAGGAGACCCGGGCCCCTGGCCATTGAACCATCCGGAGGACAGGAGTCCGAAACAGCCAACCAGAATGAGGACGAACCGCCCAGTGCCCATGCCTCCGATTATAGTCCCGACCTACCCGGCCACCTTAAGCGCGGCTGACCGCTCAGCATCAGTCCCTGTCATCAGAGCGATCGGCGGAACGGGGAACATCGGGATTCTTTGACTTCATTCGATCGCATGAGAGAGTTAGCAGGACCGATGCATGCCGCCGCGGGCCGAGAGTGACACTTCACCAACTTAGCCTCTATACTGTTACACAAACCCGCCTACTTCATTTGGAGGAATTGCTTCCGTGCAAAAGACGCTCATGCCGATTGCTGCACCTGTAAATCCTTTACAGGCCACCACCAAGGCCGGGCTAGTCGATTACTTCAAGCGAGTGCGGCGCCTAACCGAGGCTTTGTGTTCCCCCCTGGTCACAGAAGACTATATCGTCCAGCCTATAGATGACGTCAGCCCGCCCAAGTGGCACCTTGGCCACACCACTTGGTTCTTCGAGACCATGTTCCTGGTCCGTTTGAAGTCCGGTTATCGGCCATACCACCCTCAATACGCCTACCTGTTCAACTCGTACTACCACTCGTTGGGAGAGCGGTGGAACCGGCCTCAACGCGGCGTCCTGTCGCGACCGACCGTAGCCGAGGTCTACGAGTACCGACGTGCGATCGACGAGGCTATGACCGCTTTCATCCTGGAGTTGGACGAACCTGACTGGGCAAGGATCTCCGAACTGATCGTGCTGGCGATCAATCACGAACAGCAGCATCAAGAGCTGCTTGTCGCCGATATCAAGTATATACTCGCGGCTAATCCACTCCATCCGGTCTACGATTCCGCACAATTATTGAGTCAGCTGGGCAACTCGCCTGTGTCGCCCTCGGCTGGCGGTCCTCAGTCCGAGCCTGGCGCGGTCGCTCTCATGTATGTCCCTCTTCAGGCTGGGTTGTACGAGATCGGGTACGAGCAGGCAGGATTCTGCTATGACAACGAGCAGCCGCGCCACCGGTTTTTCCTCAACGACTTTGCCCTGGCAAATCGTCTCGTCACTAACCGGGAGTACCTGGCGTTTGTAGAAGACGGAGGTTACTCGGACTTTCGTCACTGGCTCTCGGACGGCTGGGACGCCGTCCAAGAGAAAGGCTGGACCGCCCCCCTCTTCTGGAAGGAGACCGACGGCGAATTTGTCGAAATTACGTTGCACGGAGTGAAAGACCTTGACCTCGACCAACCTGTCTGTCACGTCAGCTACTACGAAGCGGAAGCATATGCGAGCTGGGCGGGCAAACGGCTGCCGACTGAACAGGAGTGGGAAGTGGCAGCCACCCGGGAAGTGAGTGCTATCCGGGCGGGCAATTTCATGGATACGGGACTACTCCAGCCGCGGCCAGCTGCAGTTCCTCGCGATTCCACAGAGATCGCCCAGCTATTCGGGGACGTGTGGGAATGGACCCAGAGTGCCTACCTCCCCTATCCCGGTTACCGTCATGCGGAAGGACCGCTGGGCGAATACAACGGGAAGTTCATGATCAACCAGATGGTATTGCGCGGTGGTTCCTGCGCCACACCGCAAGACCACTTTCGCATCACCTACAGGAACTTTTTCCAACCTGACAAACGTTGGCAATTCATCGGAATTCGGCTGGCGGACAACCGGTGAGAGCCAGCCGGCTGGACACCATTCTCCAATTCCTTTAAAGGAGGCCGGCCCCATGTCGGGACTTTGCAGTGATTGCCTCGATTTGACCGACGTTCAGGACGCAGAGAAGCTCTTCAAAGAGCAAGTGTCGGCCGGGCTCTCGTCTTCGCCGAAGACGCTTCCTTCCCGGTTCTTCTATGACGAAATTGGAAGCCGGCTCTTCCAGCAAATCACGAGATTGCCGGAATACTACCTGACCGCTTGCGAGCTGGAGATCCTCCGTCGATCGGGAGGGGACATCATATCTCTCGTTCCCCGGAGAAAATTCAATCTTGTTGAACTGGGCTCCGGCGACGGAACCAAGGTCATCCAACTCTTAGAGCCGGGGCTGGCCGATAATCGGCAGTTCACCTACTTGCCAATCGATCAATCAGTCTCGGCGATGCAGACCCTCACGAGCGACCTGTCGGAGCGTTACCCGGAGCTCGAAGTACGAGGCATCGTCGCCGAGTACGGCGCCGGACTGGAGTGGATCAGAAGGCATCTCAAAGGGCCCGTTGTGCTGCTCTTCCTGGGGTCGAATCTTGGCAATTTCCCGGGCAATGAAGCCGAAGCATTCCTGCAGAGACTCCGATACACGCTTGCGCCAGAAGACTTTCTAGTCATCGGCCTCGACCTGTACAAAGACCCCGAGATCATGAACAGGGCATACAACGATTCCCACGGTGTAACAGCTCAATTCAACCTGAATCTTCTGCGGAGGATCAATCGGGAGCTGCGTGGGAACTTCGATCTCGAGGAGTTCCGGCACTACTCAACCTTCAACCCGAGCACCGGAGGAGTTGAGAGCTACCTTCTGAGTGCCTCGAAGCAGTCCGTGTTGATTAGAGACCTGAATCGGACATTCGAGTTCGATCGGGGGGAACCGATCCATACGGAACACTCGCACAAGTACACCGAGGACGAAATTCGATGCTTAGCCAATAGGGCAGGGTTCGAGATGGAAGCGAATCTTTATGATTCGAGATCGTATTTCGTCGATTCCGTCTGGCGTGTGCCAGCCAGCTAGCAAAACGGCAGAACAATGATCTGTCTGGACGGCGTAAGCAAGGTTTTTGGCGAGACCGGTCGAGCGGTCGACCGGGTCAGCTTCACCGTGCCCAAGGGTGAACTGATGGTGCTGGTTGGGGAGTCAGGAAGCGGCAAGACGACGATCCTCAGAATGATCAATCGTTTGATAGAAGTCACCGAGGGTCGAATTCTCGTTGATGGTCGGGATACTCGCGACCAGGATCCCGTCCTGTTGCGCCGGAGCATGGGCTACGTCTTCCAGAAGATCGGCCTGTTTCCTCACATGACGGTCGGACAGAACGTCGGGATAGTCACGGCTCTGAGCGGTTCCAGGAAACAGCCCGCTTGCAACGCCCGGATTGATGCGGTCTTGAGTCTGGTCGGTCTCGAGCCCGAGCGGTATCGTCATCGGTATCCGGGGGAACTGTCCGGAGGGCAACAGCAGAGGGTGGGCGTGGCACGAGCGTTGGTAGCGGAGCCGGAGATTGTTCTGATGGACGAACCCTTTGGTGCACTCGACGCCATCACTCGTTCTCGTCTGCAAAGGGAGTATCTTCGCTTGCACCAGTCGCTGGGACTAACCACTCTCATGGTGACTCACGACGTCACAGAAGCTTTTCTCCTTGGGAACCGCATAGCGGTGATGAAAGAGGGTCGGCTTTTGCAGTCGGATGTCCCTGCACGACTCATAAGGTCGCCGGCCGACAGCTATGTAGAAAGTCTGCTCGAGACGACCCTGGGTCAGCTTGAGCGCCTGAAGGCGATCGCCTCGGAAGAAGCAGAGTCATGAGCAGATCCGGAATCGCCGAACAACTCGAACTGCTTCCCCACTACCTTGGCAACCACATGGCTCTGACTTTCCTGGCGTTGGCGATCGGAATTGCCATAAGCCTGCCGCTAGGACTGGCGGCGACGAGGGTGAGATGGTTGGAGTGGCCGATCCTTACCTTCGCCGGTGTTATGCAAACCGTGCCTGCCCTGGCCCTGCTGGCCCTGATGGTTCCTCTATTGGGACGAATCGGTTTCACCCCTGCACTGGCCGGTCTGGTTCTCTACAGCATGTTCCCGGTGCTACGAAACACAGTGACCGGCCTCAACGGGGTGGACTCGGCCTACCTTGAGGCGGGTCGGGGGATCGGGATGACGGAGGGACAGCTGTTGTGGCACGTCCAATTGCCGCTGGCTACCCCCGTTATCCTGGCCGGCATCCGCATCGCAGCTGTCTGGGTCGTCGGAGTTGCGACCCTTTCCACTCCGGTAGGATTCCCTAGCCTCGGCAACTACATCTTCAGCGGTCTGCAGACCCAGAATTTCGTAGCAGTCCTTGTTGGAGTAGTCGCGGCCGCAGTCTTGGCCGTCGTTCTCGACCTTCTCCTCCGGTTGATCGAAATCGCCATTTCCCGCCGCAAACGCATGTTAGGCTTTGTGGCTGGCTTAAGCCTGATGCTCCTCGCTTTGGCAACGTTGATGCCTGCCTGGAGCAGGCCCGACGGTGTTGACTCCGAAGTTCCTGTTATCGTCGGCGCCAAAACTTTTACTGAACAGTACATCCTGGCCGAGCTACTTAAGAAGCGGGCAGTCGAGGAGGGCTACTCGGTCTCTGACCTCCAGAGTCTCGGCTCCACGGTGGTGTTTGATGCTCTAAAGGCGAGTCGTATTGACTGTTATGTCGACTACTCGGGGACTGTTTGGGCGAATCACATGAAACGGCAGGACCAGCCGGGTCGCGAAGAGGTCCTGCGGTTGATGTCCGAGTGGTTGCAGCAAGAACACGGCATTATTTGTCTAGGCAGCCTGGGTTTCGAGAACTCATATGCTTTAGCCATGCGCAAAGACCGGGCGGAAGCTCTCGGCGTTCGAACCATTAGCGACCTGGCCCCCCACTCTGGGAAGCTGTCGGCTGGCGGGGACTACGAGTTCTTTTCCAGGCCTGAATGGCACGCTCTGCGCAAGAATTACCACTTGGGCTTCGCCAACCTGCGGAGCTTCGATTCCACACTCATGTATGCCGCTGTGCACCGGGGAGTTGTCGATGTGATCTCCGCCTTTTCGACTGACGGGCGGATATCGGCCTTCGGACTTCTTCCCCTCGGTGATAACCTCGAAGTCTTGCCACCATACGACGCGGTGCTGCTGTTGTCCCCCAAAGCCGGCATTGACGCTAAACTGAAGCGAACTTTCGAGCCCCTGATTGGCGTCATCAGCAACGAGGAGATGCGACAGGCCAATATGATGGTCGATTTGAATGGGACCCCGGTACGAGAGGCCGCCGAGTGGCTCCGCCGTGCTATCGCTTCCGATACTTCCGATACTAGATAGGACGAGTACAAACTATGGATACGACTCAGGTAGACAGTCTGCGTGAGCACCTCCTGCAGCTGTTGTCCGGCAAGTGGGCTCACCTTGAATTCGACGAGGTGGTCGCCGGATTTCCCCCTCACCTTCGTGGAACCAAAGCGGGGCGATTGCCTCACTCAGCGTGGCAAATATTGGAACACATGCGCATCGCCCAATGGGACATCCTGGAATTCAGCCGGAATCCAAGTCATGTTTCGCCCAACTGGCCTGCTGGCTACTGGCCCGAGACCGAGGCGCCGCCGACCGAGTCGGCGTGGGATGAGAGCGTCAGACGTTTTAACGATGACCTCGAGGCCATACGCGAGCTGGCGACCAGTCCGGACACCGACTTGTTCTCGAAAATCCCTCACGGCTCGGGACAAACCATTCTCCGGGAAATCATGCTCGTCGCTGATCACAACGCCTATCATCTTGGCCAACTTGTTCAGGTGCGCAAAATCCTGGGTGAATAGCTCTCCTTCGAGCAGTCAGGCTCAAGAGTTACCTACCCACAACAGGTCTCTTCCTCGGACACCTCAACTCAGGAATGGGAGCGCGAGCCGCGACAAGGCTCGAAAGACGGCACCAGTAGGAGGTCGCCCCTCACCCCGCACCCGGGCATAAGCGCTAGAATATGAGGTTCTGCCCCCGTAGGGGGCGGATGTTTGTAGTTTGCCGGTGCCAGAAAGGAAGGCGCCCCAGCGGGGTGCGATGTTCTGAGCGAGTTGGCATCGAGGCGGGGGCAAAGGCCTTCCTGTTGAAACGTCTCGGCCTTACGTGGATGCCCATTGCCCCTTGGGGGGCGGAAGCCGTCCCGAGCGGGCTCTTATTCTAGCGCTTATGCCGCACCCGGGCCTCCGACGAAACGCGCTGCTTTGGTTCAAGCGGTTCTGGTGAGGAGGTACAATGGCAGCAAGATAACCTCCTTGCTCGCCAATTGACTCCTCGGCCTGTCGCACGAGGTGTCAGAATGGGCCTTCTTGGGATCATGAGAAGCCAACAGTATGACATCGGAATGGTCGGGCTGGGCGTCATGGGACGAAATCTCCTGCTGAACATCGCCGAGCACGGCTTCTCGCTCGCGGGATATGACAAGGATTTCAGCAAAGCTCAGGCCTTGAAAAGGGTCCGCCTCAAGGAGGTCAGATGAAGAAGGCTCCGGTCACGGCATTATCCCTGGACACGTCACACGATCACCGTGAGCAGGTCTCACACACGCACCTCCCGCGCGTCGTCATCGTCGGCGGAGGTTTCGGCGGCCTCTACGCCGCGCGCGGGCTCGCAAAGGCGCCGGTCGCCGTTACGGTCGTTGACAAGCACAACTACCATCTTTTCCGGCCCATGCTCTACCAGGTCGCGACCGGTCTCCTCTCCTCGGACGAGGTCGCGGCGCCGATCCGTTCGATCCTGCGACGCCAGAAGAACGTGACAACCCTCATGGCGGAGGTGGTCGGGGTCGACGCGCATGCCCGCGTCGTGTTTACCAGCGAGGGGGCCGTTGACTATGACTACCTCGTTCTCGCGACCGGTATCGAGTACAACTACTTCGGTCACGAGGAGTGGAAGGCCTTGGCCCCAGGACTTACTTCGGTGGACGACGCCGATCGGATCCGAGGCAAGATCCTCACGGCGTTTGAATCAGCCGAACGGCTCGCGGCGAGCGGGAAGGAGGACGCCTCAACCCTTCACAAGCTTCTGACGTTCGTTCAGGTCGGCGCTGGCACGGCCGGCGTCGAGATGGCCGGCACCGTGGCGGAGATGGCGCGGATGGCACTGGCCGAGGACTTCCGTCATATCGATCCGCGTTCGGCCCATATCCTCCTGTTCGAGGCAGCTCCTCGAGTTTTGCCCACGTATCCCGAAAGACTCTCTGAGAAGGCCCGCCGCCACCTCGAGGAACTCGGAGTCGAAGTCCACACGAATGCGAAAGTCGAGCGAGTTGACGAACAGGGAGTGATCGTCAACGGCGAGCGCATCTCGAGCCGTACGGTGCTGTGGACGGCGGGTGTCGTCGCCTCGCCTGCGGGCAGGTGGCTCGGCGTTGATGTCGACAAGGCAGGGCGTATCAACGTGAACACGGACTTGTCGGTTCCAGGTCACCCGAATGTGTTCGCCGTCGGCGACACCGCGGCGATTACATGCTACACCCGGAGCCTGTTCGGGATAAGGAGCGAGACGGCGGAGTTGCTTCCTGGCGTTGCACAGGTCGCGATCCAAGGCGGGGCGTATGTCTCGCGCCTCATCCGGCGCCTAGTCAACGGCGAGCGCTCCGCTAAGCCGTTCTGGTACTGGGACAAGGGAAATATGGCAATCGTAGGCCGGACGTTTGCTGTGGCGGACCTCAAGCACGTGTGCTTTTCAGGGTTCACCGCGTGGCTTCTTTGGGCGGGGGTCCACATCTATTTTCTAATCGGGTTTGCGAATCGGCTGTTGGTCATGCTCCAGTGGGGGATATCGTTCGTGACGAAGCGACGCGGGGTTCGGATTCTCCCACTCGCAGTGGCGGAAGTGACGCATGCCGGGCCGGCAGACGTCAGATCCTCGGACGTTGCATCAGCTAAGGAGAATTCAAATGTCAGAGTTTAGCAAGAACGACGAGGCGATCCGGAAGCTCTCACCAGAGCAGTATCGCGTAACGCAGCAAAACGGCACGGAGCCCCCCGGCACCGGAAAATATCTAAATAACAACGAACCGGGCATCTACGTCGATATTGTGTCCGGGGAGCCGCTTTTCGCCTCGTCCGACAAATTTGAATCCGGATGCGGGTGGCCCAGCTTCACCAAGCCCATTGAACCTGCGAATGTCAAAGAACTGCGGGACACGTCGCACGCCATGATCCGCACCGAGGTGCGGTCGGCGCACGCGGACAGCCATCTCGGGCACCTGTTTCCCGACGGTCCGAGGGACCGCGGCGGATTGCGTTATTGCATCAACTCAGCCTCCCTGCGGTTTATCCGTCGCGACGATATGGAAGCCGAGGGGTACGGGGCTTACCTGAACCAAGTAGAGGAGGTTCGATGACTACGGAACGCGCTGTTCTTGCGGGCGGTTGCTTCTGGGGTGTGCAGGACCTTTTTCGCCGACACGACGGCGTTCTTTCGACGCGGGTCGGCTACACGGGCGGCAACGTGTCCCACGCTACCTACCGCAATCACGGCTCACACGCCGAAGCAGTCGAGGTAGTCTTTGATCCTGCACGCATCAGCTATCGGCAGATCCTCGAGTTTTTCTTCCAAATTCACGACCCAAGCACGCGCAATCGCCAAGGCAACGACGTCGGGACCAGCTATCGGTCGGCGATCTTCTACACCAGCGACGAGCAGAGGCGGATTGCGGAAGACACGATCGCTGACGTCGATGCTTCAGGCCTGTGGCCAGGAAAGGTTGTTACTGAAGTTGTTCCAGCAAGCGACTTCTGGGAGGCCGAACCCGGGCATCAGGACTACCTCGAACGATACCCCGGCGGCTACACCTGCCATTTCGTCCGGCCAAACTGGAGGCTGCCGATCCGCACGGATGCGGTTGCAAAGAAGGGGTGAGCGCCGATTCGCGATTCCACCCGCTCAGGCGAAATGCTCATGGGAGCAGGCCGCTGCGCTGGATTTTCTCGTGTGGGATGCACGCGGATGGGACGATTGAGGTCACGATCTTAAAGTCTCGCACGTTGGGAGGTGTGTAATGCGGCGGCGTCGTGGGTGACGACGAAGAGGAGCATGCTATGCCCGAAGGGATTACCGGAGCAGCCTGGGCCTTCTGCTGGGGATTGGCGGCGGCGTCCGGCGTGTTGGCGGGACAATACTGGGGCTAATAACGCGGCTCCCGCACCGCGCCATTGCCGCCATCATGTCGTTCGGGGCGGGTGTGCTGCTTTCAGCCGCCTCTATCTCTATTAAGATCGCGTCCGAGGCGCTCATCGTCGCTGGCGCGGTATTTACAGCAGGCGGGATCATTGCCGGTGCCGCTATGTTCAGCATCGCGAACGCAGCTCTCGCGACCGCCAAAGATCGCAAGCGCTGCGGGGAATGCAAGCGGCAGGATGGAGCAGTGTTGCGCTCGGTACTGCGGCGATGACGGCTCTTGCGTTTTACTTGCTCAGTTATCTTG
>CAYQYP010000116.1:0-2371 GCA_964421755.1 uncultured Acidobacteriota bacterium | reverse complement strand
GCGGATACGCGACTAACCACCCAGGGCTTTGGGGATACGAAGCCCGTCGCCGACAACGCGACCGAAGAGGGCCGCGCCCAAAACCGTCGGGTGGAGCTGGTAAGGAAATAAGCCAACGGGCAGCCCCAACTCAGACGGCGGCGCGTGTCCGATTCAGTCGGATCGGTCGGATCCGTCGGATCGGTCCGATCCGAGGCGCGCCGCATGTCTTCATTCCGCATTCCACATTCCGCATTCCGCATTCGTCACGCCCAGCCGCGCACCGGCAGCCATCCACGGCTCAGGATATCGCCCAAAAGGAACGCGATCAGGATCAGGAACCAGAAAAAACCTGCCGCTACGAACACCCAGGTGAGTCGCGAGCTATACCGCACGTGCATGAAGTAGAGAATCACCAACGTCGCCTTGATCACCGCGATCGTTATCGCGACCACTACGTTGAGCGGACCGAGATCAAGAAAAGCCACCAGGACAGTGACGGCCGTCAGCACCAAAAGCGCTGCGAAGATCCCGTAGTAGATCGATTTTGGAAGTACGTGTTCTGACATCAGTGGCGCCCAATCAGGTAAAGCATCGGAAACAGGAAGATCCAGACGATATCCACAAAGTGCCAATAGAGCCCGGTCACCTCGACCGGCGAAAAGTACTCGGGCGAATACCTGCCGCGCCAGGCAAACCAGGCGATGATCGTGACCAGGACGACGCCGATGATCATGTGCAGGGCGTGCATCCCGGTCATGGCGAAATAGAACGAGAAGAAGAGCTGAGATTCCCGTGGCCCGTCGAAGCTGAAGGATGGGCCGGGGACTAGATGCTCGTGGAACTTGTGGCTGTATTCCACCGCCTTGATCCCGAGGAAGACGAGGCCCAAGGCGACAGTCGACATCAGCAGGCCGGCCGTCGCCTTCCGGCGCCCGGTCTGTGCTCCGCGCACGGCGAGCGCCATCGTCAGGCTGCTGGCGATCAGAACGGCGGTGTTAATCGCGCCGAGTGTGATGTCCAGATGATGGCTGGCTGCCGCGTAAGCTCCGGGGTACCGGATTCGGTACTGCGCGTAGCCGGCAAACAGGCCGCCGAAGAACAGTACTTCGGTGATCAGGAAGGCCCACATCCCGAGCGTGGACGCTTCGTGCTGCTGCTTGAGATCGTCAAAATGATGCTGCAGAACGTGTTCACTGTCCGACAACTTCAGCCTCCTGTTTGGAGTAGGAATACGCCTCTTCAGTCACGATCGGTGTCACCGGGAAGTTCTCGGTCGGAGGCGGCGAGGGCGTCTTCCACTCCAGGCCAGCCGCACCCCATGGATTTGGCCCGGCGACGGCTCCGTATTTGAGCGACCAGACGAGGTAAATCATCGGGATCAGGTAACCGAAGCCGAGGATCGAGGCGCCGGCAGTCGACATGACGTTGTAGACCTGGAATTCGTCCGGATACGCGTGGTAACGGCGCGGCATTCCGAGGTAACCGACCAGGAACTGCGGGAAAAACGTCAGGTTGAAGCCGACGAAGATCACCAGGGTCGCAAACTTGCTCCAGCCCTCCGGATACAGGCGGCCGGTGATCTTGGGCCACCAGAAATGGATCGCGCCCAGATAACCCATGATCGCACCGCCCACCATGATGTAGTGGAAATGGGCGACGATGAAATACGTGTCGTGCACGTGGACGTCCAGCCCCGTCGATGCGAGGAAAAGGCCGGTCAACCCGCCGATCGTAAACAACCCGATGAACCCGAAGACGTAGAGCATCGGTGTGTCGTAAGAGATCGACCCTTTGTACATCGTCGCCGTCCAGTTGAAGACCTTGATGGCGGACGGGATGGCAACCAGGAAGCTCAGCGCCGAAAACAGCAGGCTCGCATAGACCGACTGCCCGCTGACAAACATGTGGTGGCCCCATACCAGGAAGCCGTAGACGGCAATCGCCAGGCTCGAGAACGCGACAAACGTGTACCCGAAAATCCGTTTTCGGGAAAAGCAGGTGACAAGTTCGCTGATCACTCCCATGGCCGGCAGGATCATGATGTAGACGGCCGGGTGCGAATAGAACCAGAAGAAGTGCTGATAGAGCACCGGATCGCCGCCCAGCTTGGGATCGAAGATGCCCACGCCCAACGCTCGTTCTGCAATGAGCAGCAGCAGCGTGATCGCGAGCACGGGCGTCGCGAGGATCTGGATGATGGACGTGCCGTACAGAGCCCATAGCATCAGGGGCATGCGGAACCAGCCCATGCCGGCAGGTCGCAGCATGTGGATCGACGCGACGAAGTTTATGCCGGTCAGAATCGAGCTGAACCCCAGGATAAACGCACCGAATGTGGCCGGGATCACCCGCGTGGCCGTCTCGAGGCTGTACGGCGTGTAGAACGTCC
>CAYQYP010000115.1:0-5119 GCA_964421755.1 uncultured Acidobacteriota bacterium | reverse complement strand
GTTGGGCGTCGATACGTCTCGGGTCCGCTGTTGTGAGGGATCGCGAACCGGTTTGGGCGTTGCGTTGGTGGAAAGCGGCGATCGCGCGATCCTGACGTTTCTCGGGACCATCGACGAGGTTGAACCAGCCGACTTGCCGGTCGAGCCCTTGGCCGCGTGCAGGCATTGGCACATCGCAAGCTACTTTCTTTTGAAACGACTGTTGCCTGAGTGGCCCTGACCACACTTGGGACCATCTGTGCCGGGTTTGCGGTGGTGGAATGCTTCGCTGTTCAAGATGGCCCTTGGTCAACCGGCCACCAGCGGCGCCCGCCAGCGCCTGATTCGCATCCTGCGCGAGGAATACAAGGATGACTGGAGCAGGCTCCTGGAGGATTTCGAGCCAGTCGGCGCGGGCGGGTTTTCCCAGCTGGATTCGAGCGGCAGCCTGTTCCTGCGCCCCGGCAGCAACGGGATCAAGGCGGTCAAGCGTTTCGTCGCAGTGGTCGCCGACCGATACTACCAAATTGACGAGCGGCATCATCCTCAAATACGACCACGACGCCTTGATCTTGGGCGATCGCTACCAGTCCTTCTATTTTCCCGAGGTGGCGAAGGCCTCCGGTCCCTACCTGGATGCTGTCTCAACAAACTGGAACGCGGAATGGATTGACGGCACGTTCACTCGCTCATACCTCGACACTCTGCACGAGCTGACGTCGAAACCCGTCATGGTCGGCGAATACTACATGTGCGCGACGGAGAACCGAACCGGGAACCTGAACAGCAGCTCCAGCTTTCCGGTGGTACGCACGCAAAAGGAGCGTGCCGCCGCGGTCGAAATACACTTCAGGCACTCGCTTCGAAACCGTTTGTTGTCGCCGCGGATTGGTTTCAGTATTACGACGAACCCCCCAGGGGCCGGTCTGACGGCGAAAACTACAACATGGGTCTGGTGGACGTTCGAGGTGAGCCCTATGAAGAAATCACCGCGGTCTGCCGTACCGCCGACCTGAACACCCTTCATGGCCAGTCACAGAGGCGTTCATCCAAGGCCGGGGCAGGAGTTCCGCCTGCACCTGCGGATCCCATGGCCGGATCGCAGATACGCGAGATCATGAGAACATGGGACCGCGAGCGGGGTCTTGTCGAGTGCGCGACGCCCTTCCCGCTTGCGGACCTGTACCTGTGTTGGGAACCGGACGCACTCTATGTGGGTGTGTATTGTGTTTTCCCGGACGAGGGCGAGTACTATCGCGACGGAAAAGTGCCAGATTCCGATCGCATGAAGTGGACATTGAAAATGGGTGGAGACGCTGATGCGATTCACGTCCTCATGGGCAGCGATTCCGACTATACAGTTCAAGAATCGCGCGTGAAGGTTCTGCACGGGTCGGTGACCAAGAACGCAGCCATCGCGCGGATCCCGGCGAAGCGGCTGGGCACTGCTCGCCTTGCTGCGGGTCAAAAAGTCCGGTTCGCCTCAACGCTGACGACGCAGGCGCGCTCTCACACCATGACCTGGGAGGCCGAGCTGCAGCTGGCCGGCGGAGCGCATTAGCGAGTTCCCGAGCCGTACCTCAGAGCCGCGCACGCAGCGTTTTTCAGCGGAGTAAGCGGGTTCTGCTTTTGAGCCCGATCCTGCTCGGGCAAAGCAGAACCCGCTTTGCCGGAAAGCGTTGCGAAGGTGTTGAAAACGTTGCGTTACGTGTTTATATCCGTGAAGCGGATCGACGAAATGACCCCGACGGGGTCACGTAGCAAAGCCCAGGGTTGCCCGCGTTGTGTGCGGGCTACCCTGGGTGTGGGCCGGTGTCGGCCCTCAACCCTGAAGGGGTTGCGTACCGCACTAAGCAACCCCTTCAGGGTTGTATCTTTCGTGCTGTCAACCCGGGGTTTCCCGCAGAGAACGCGGGCAACCCCGGGCTTTGCTACGCAACGCCTTCGGCGTAGACGACAATCAATGTGCTGCCGGTTGAACCCGGTCTCCCAGCTTATGCAACACCCTCGCTGCGTGCGGGCGCGGCTCTGAACAAGGCGGCGGTTCGAGCGCCGGTTTCGAAACGTCAGCGGCTGCGTGTAATTCGGAAGGGGCAAAAACGTATGTACCCGATGATCACATTGCTCTTTGTCTTTGCTTTCGCCGCCGATTTTGCGGCCGCACAGTCTGCTATTCCACCCCTCTACCCTCATCCCCCGGTTGAAATGGATCTACCGGTCCAACCGGACCCGGCCTGGGCTTCCCTGGATGACCGGGCTCGCTGTTCCTTCGCATCGACGGACACGGCATTCGAGCTGGACCGGGTCCCGAGTATCACCGAAGAACGCCACTCCTGGTCCGGCGTCGCGTGGCGCGGAGAACGCGTTCACGCTCAGGTTGTAGTCTGGTCCAAGAAGGTGCTTTCCCAGCTTCGTGCGGATGCCGCGCCCCTGTCACGTGCCGACGGGAGGACCATTCCCGCTAGCGCGATCCGCATCCGGTTTGTGCGGTACGTCGTCTCCGAGCTCCCGTTGGTCTCCCGACTGGCGCACTGCTCGGAAATCGACCAAAAGACCGCGCACCTGGTGCCGGACCTTCTCGATTCAGCCGAGCGATTTGATCTTCCCGGGTCGACGGTGCGGCCCGTGTGGATCACGATCGACGTGCCGCGGGATACCGGCCCGGGCGTGTACAAGGGGACTGTGCGGCTCAGGGCGGCGAATGGGTTTGATCAAGCCCTCGCTCTCCAACTCGAGGTTCAGGGCGGGACGGTCCCTCCGCCGGCGGACTGGGCATTCCGGGTGGATTTCTGGCAGAACCCCTGGGCGGTGGCCCAGCAGCATCGGGTTGTTCCCTGGAGCGAGCCTCATTTGGCGGTACTGCGGGATCACCTGCGGGCGCTCGCGGACATGGGCCAGACCTACGTTTCGGCCTACATAAGCCATTCGCCCTGGAAGGACGACACGTATGTGCCCGATGGGACGATGGTCGAGTGGATTCGCCACCCAGACGGCTCGTTTGCCTTCGATTATCGTGTTCTTGATACGTACGTGGAGCTTGCAATGTCCTGCGGTATCGACGACGCGATCTCCTGCTTCACCATGCTCCCGTGGAATGGACGCATCCGGTATCTCGATAAAGCGAGTGGAGAGTACGTCTGGGCCACCTGGGCGACTGACTCGCCCGAATATGCGAATTTCTGGAAAGCTTTTCTGGCCGATCTCCGAAAACACCTGACCGAGCGAGGATGGTTTCGGAAAACCTACCTGGAAGTCAACGAACGGTCACTGGAGGACACGCTCCGAGCCATAAAAATCGCCCGGTCGGACTCGTCCGATTGGAAGCTGACGTACGCTGGGAATCACCATCCCGAGTTCGTTGACCCGATCGACGACCTTTGCACGGTTCTCGGCAGCGAAACCCCGAGGCCGGACCTAGAGGCGCGTCGTAAGCGAGGCCAGACGAGCACGTTCTATGTTTGCTGCACACCACCTTTCCCAAACAACTTTCCCTTCTCGCCACCCGCCGAAAACGTCTGGATGGGCTGGCACGCGGCGGCCAACGGGATGGACGGGTTTCTGCGCTGGGCCTGGGACAACTGGCCAGCCAATCCGGCCCTCGATTCGCGTCATGTCCGGTTTCCGGCGGGTGACACCTTCCTGGTCTACCCGGGACCTCTCGCCTCGATTCGAATGGAACGCCTCCGCGAAGGATTTGTAGATTTCGAGAAAATCCGCATTCTGCAGCAGCGGCTTGCTGATGCGACTAACCCCGCGGCGCGCGAGGTGACGGCGCGGCTCGGACAGGCGATCGAGCGCTTTTCCTGGGAGCGTGTTCAGAAGACGGACGGCTCGAGAATCGATCAGGATCTTCGCGAGGCGAGGGAAGCCCTTGCCGCAGCGAGCCGGGTTGCCTTCTGAGGTCGTGATTCGTCCGCGCATGTGACCTCGTCGACACACCAGACGAAATAGCGGCTCCCTGATCTGCGGTGATCGGTCGCTAACCTGTCTACATTCCGCGGGAATCGGCTGATGGCTGCAGCGCCGAGAGTTCAGACCGCGACTGCGGTACCATGGAAAAAAACCGCCTGGGTCGACAGCTTTCTGTGAAACAACAGGAGGGCAACATGGAAGTACGTTCCGAAGGCAAAATCCGTGACTGGCAGCGGAATCGCGATATGTGGGTCCGCACACTGGAGAAACAAACCGGGGAAGGACTCGACGCCTGGGATCAGAGAATCAGGCAGGTCGATCTCGTTGACGAGCCAACACTGCGCGCCTGGCTCACCGAGCGGGGAGTGACGGGGTACGCCCAGTCTCTCCTCGTCATGGAGCGGTTCGGCTACCCGGATTTCCTTCTCGCCACCGCCGATCAACTCATCGATGGGCAGTATGCTGACCGACCGGCGCTCAGACCGATCTTCGACGCCATTGTCGACGCAGCGCACGGCCTCGGCGAGTTGATCGTCCAGGCACGAAAAACATACGTGTCGCTCGTTTCGCCGCGGCGGACTTTTGCCCGCATCCAACCTACTACCAGAAAGCGCGTGGATCTTGGACTTCGACTTGAGGGGCAGGAGCCGGTTGGTCGTTTGCAGCCGTCGAAGATACACGAAACGATGCGGCTACAGATCAGCCTCGCCAAGCCGTCTGAAGTTGACGCCGAGGTGCTGAAGTGGCTCGGGAAGGCCTACGTACAGAACCTTTAGGGCGTGAGTTCTCACCCGGGAAGGCGGGTTTTGCCTTTTTCGGAGCCGAGGGTGTTGAATAAAGTCGGAGAAGTATGTTCGGCCCACAGATATTGACGGACTCGTTCTGGGCGGATGTCGTGCCGAGGGCGAGATCGAATGGAGCCGCGCACGAGAGCGAGAGAAGCGAGCGAGAGTAAGCGGACCACCAATCATTCGCTAAGTCGAGATATTTAAACACGAAGCAGTGGAGCGAGTCAGGTGGTCCGCTTACTCTCGCTCACTGTCGTTCGCTTTCGTGCGCGGCTCCATTCGACCTCGCATCCACGCGAGGCTCGCCCAGTCCCATGGGCTGTTCACAGACACGTAAACATTTTCAACACCCTCGCTGCGTGCGCGGCTCTGAAGATCCAGTGTCGCGGCTTGGTTCCTCTGCAGGCGCCTATCGGGTCGGCTGGGCTCCGGGCTGGCTG
>CAYQYP010000114.1:0-2016 GCA_964421755.1 uncultured Acidobacteriota bacterium | reverse complement strand
GACTTCGACAAGTGCAGGACCAGGCGGCGTGTCGTCAGGAACACGGATGCCGAGGCGCCAGATTCCAGTCGAGGCGAGTTCGGCGGAAACGACCTGTGCCGGACGCCCTCCCACCAGGACGTCGGGCGTCTCCGCCAGTGGGCGGGGTTCGTCCAGAACAGCACCAGCAGGAGCGGGGGGAACCGAGGGGCCCAGGCCTGAAGCTCTCAAATCGACAATGGCGCCGGGGCGAACCGACCTCAGATTTGCCAAGCTTCGCCCGCCTGCTCGCCGGGAGGTATAAAGAGCGGGAGCATAGTCAGCCACCTCTACCTCTTTGTAAGCGCGCCCTTGAGGCGTTCGAATCTCCAGGGTGTACTGGCCCGCGGGGATATCGGGTGGAACGAGGAACTGGATTTCATCACCCTTAACCAGGCTCGGATACGCCGCTCTGCCGTTCAGAAAAACCCGGACACCCCCAATGCCTTCTGGGAGCCCGCCGTCCACGGCGATCGCATCGTCCCACGTGCTTTCGACCAGCGAGAATTCGTGTCCAGATACAGAGGCGAATGCGCCTCGTGCCAGACGAGCGCCGTGGTCGGGCAGGTGCGCAACTCCACCAGGGTTAATCTCCGGCAGACCCAGCTTCACGGCCGGAAGAATGTAGGTGGTTAAGATGTTGTATGGGTCCGCGTAGGTCGCGTAAGGCGCATTGGCGTAATCCGAACGCGCCGTAGTGACCACTGCCAGGTCAAGGTCGGGGATTAGGAAGATGTATTGTCCGCCATAGCCCGCACATAACGTCGTCGGATAACCGCGTAGATTCTTCGTCCAAAACCAGTACCCGTAGTCGCCAGTATCCGACCTCGTTCGAATGCGTAGCCGCGACGCTTTGCCGAGCCACTGGCCTGACACAACCTGCCGGTCCTCCCACCGACCCTCGCGCAGAAACAGCAGTCCGAACTTGGCCAAATCCCGGGGCGTGAGCCAGACTTCAGATCCGCCGAAGTAGTAACCCCGCGGGTCCCGGCTCCACGCCACGCAGGTCATGCCGAGCAGGTCGAACAGACGGGACGTCGCGAAGTCGCGTGTGGTGGTGCCGGAGACCTTCGTCAGGATGCCGGAAAGCAAATGAGTGAGTGCCGTGTTGTAGTTGAAAACCTCACCCGGGTTGCTGGTAAGTTGGGATTCAATCGTGAATCGATGCCAATCCGGGCTCGAGAAGCACCGGAAGCAAATCTCTCCGTTTTCCACCCACTCGAACCCTGCGGTCATCGTCATCAGGTGCTCGAGGGTAATATCGTGCTTTCGGGGATCGTCCCCGGGCCGGAAATACTCCGGGAAGAACTGATCAAGCTTCTGGTCGACTCCGGTGAGCAAACCTTCGTCCAGCGCGATTCCCGTGAGCACCGACAAGATACTCTTCGACATCGACTTGATGTTGTTGGCCTGGCTTGGATAGCTTCCGTGATAGTAGCGCTCGAAAACGAGCCGCCCGTTTCGGACCACCAGGAGACTGAAACGTGTGGGACAGTAGTCGTCGATGTACTCGGAGGCTTGCTCCAACCTGGCCGAGTCCATGCCCTCCTGCTCCGGTGAGGAATAAACCCAGCCCGTCGTCGGCCACGGAGTGTCGACTGTGTTGGCCGAGGACAGGTGCACCAAAGCGGCGCCTTGAGGGTGAGCGCGCGCCGGCTGTCTGGCCGCCCGCGCAATCCCGAGGCAGAGTAGCGCCGCAAGGGTTACGACGATAGCGACCGTAGTCAGAGGTCGCTTGCTTCTGAGGATCGTTTTGATCACCGTCAGGCGAGCAGTCTATCACTCCCGCCGCTTCTGGCAAAGCACCTGCGAGCTAGTGCTACTCGCTGTCTCCTTGGAACATAAGACTCTGGCGTCTGGGGCCGGACAGGGAGTAGAGTCGACCCGGTATGAAAAAACAGATTCGGTGGCTGCACGGCGAGATCGAGCAGTGGATGGCTGAAGGCCTCATCACGCTCGGCCAGGCGGAAGGGATCAGGGCCCGCTATAGACAGCCCG
>CAYQYP010000113.1:0-5885 GCA_964421755.1 uncultured Acidobacteriota bacterium | reverse complement strand
CGGCGGCGATCCTGGCGTAAGCCTCGTCGTTGAAATCCGTGATGTACGAGATGCCCTGTGCTCCGGTCTTCCCGATGACGTAATCGCAAGAATCGAGGACACCCGACCAGTCGGGCCCCAGACCCACGCGAAAAAACGTCAATTGCCTGCCTTCATGAAGGGCGGGCAGGAGCAGCACACCGGGGTGAAACCGTGCCATGTCAGGGATGAACCCGACTCGCGCACCGGATGGAAGGGCTCCGAGCAGTTCGGTTACCCGCCAGTCCTGCCTGCGCGGCGGCCCGGCGACATCGAAATACGACGTCTGAAAAAAGACCACCTCTCGACTGAGACTGCTGTAGTCCGAGTCGTTCTTGTGCAGAAATGCCAGGGTGACAGGGCGGCTGAGAATGTTGAAAGACACGAGCAAAAACTGAAGAGCGGCGATTCCGCCGATCAAAAGCACGACCCGCCGTCGCTCCGCCCAGCCGGCAAGCAGGATGATCGAAACCGGGGCGACCAGCGGCATCACGTAGCGCGGGTCCTTGGCGTCCAGGAGGGTAAGCAGTAGCCAGGCGCCGAGAAGCCATGCCCAGACGAGAGCGAGTTGGCTTCGACCGCGGTTCCTCACCAGCAGCACGACGGCAGCGAGGAACAACACCGCCAGGGGAAGATACAAGTAGTAACTGAGGAGGCACCGCGGATAGTAGAGCCAACCGGCCAGGCTCGACCAACCGGGATCCTTTTCCAGCTCCGTCCCGGCCGACGCGGTGAGCGCGAATCGCGCGAGCAGCGGCCCGACGTTCGGCCAGTACCAGCTTAACGTCAGAGGCGCCGCGATAACACCCGCAACGACAAGATGAAGCGCGCTCCGCAGCTTGTGCTGGCTCAGAACAAGGGCGAGCATGATCGGAAATGCGAGAAAGGCGACAAAGGTCCATTTCGTCAACATTCCAAACGCGAAGACCAGGCCGAACAGCGCGCTCCAGGCAGGTTTGACAAACATATCGCTTTGGAGGATCAGGAGGACACCTGCCGCGACCCACCCCGAGAGGGGGACGTCCAGAAGCGTCTCGCGTGAAGTCCAGGCAACCATCGGCATCAGGAGAGGGAGAATGCCGGCCAGCCAGGGCTCCGACACCGCGTACCGGCGCGCGATTCGGAAAGTGCAGTAGCTCAAGAGAAGGACGCCGGGCAGGTTGGCGAGAAAAGCGAGGAACTGGGTGCGCGGCCACAGACCCATCAAGACCGCCTCCTGCAGGTAGTACAGCGGTGGGTAGTAGTTCGTGATCTCGGAGAAGCGCTCGATGAACTCACCGGAACGCCATGCCTGGAGGTAATACAGGCCGTGCAGTTGATGGTGGGCCATGTCCCAGATCGGGGGAGTCTGGTTGAGCACCTCCCAGATCAGGTTGACAGCCAGGAAGGCGGCCGTCGTCAGTAGCCAGAGGAGGCCGTCTCGTCGCATCCGTCCAGCATTCATTGGACGATGATACTGGCTGGCAAATGCATTGCCAACGGCAGAAAAAGAGACAAAGGGGCAAAGGGGTAAAGGGACAAAGGGACGGAGAGGTAGAGGGAAAGAACAGTTGCCCTTCCCCGACGCCAGAGGGGCACAACCCTTTGCCCCTTTGCCACTCTGTCCCTTTGCCCCTTCTGATACAATGCGGCCTTTCCTATGCGCCGAAAGGCTTTGTTCTGCCTGATCCTGTTTGTCGGATTGTACCTGGTGTTGGAGGCGTTTTCCTTCATCGGTTACCGGATAGCCGCAGGCGAGAATTTCTCCTTCGCCAAGCTGGCGGCAAAGCGGCAGGCAAGGCTCCAGGCGGAGGACAGCACCGGGCTCCCGGCCCAACTCGCCAACTTCTACAACGCTCCGGTCTTTGTACATCCATACCTCGGTTTCGTGATCAACAGAAACTTCTACCGGGACGCGGAAATTCAGAGGGTGTACCCGGGTTTATCGGTATCCCGGGAGGGTTTCATAGTCGATCAGTCCGCTCCTTCTGTTATCCAGAAGAAGTCCCCTGACAAGCTGATCGTGGGCATCACCGGCGGCTCCTTCGCTGGTGGGCTGGCCGTCATGGGCGCCGGGGAACTCGAGAGTACCCTTGCGGAATCCGGCCACCTCGCCGGCAAGCGGATCGTTTTTGTGCGCCTCGCGAATGGAGGCTACAAGCAGCCGCAGCAGTTGATGACGCTTGCGTATCTGTTGGGTCTCGGGGCGCAATTTGACGTCATCATCAATGTCGACGGCTTCAACGAGGTGGCCCTCTCTCCGTTCGAAAACCTCGGCGCCATTCCGCTGGATTTCCCGAGATCCTGGCACGTCACGGTTCGAAAGGCGGGCGGCGAAACCGAGATCCGGGCAGCTGAAGCGGAGGCGGCCGCCCTGAGGCTCCGCCAGAGCCGGCTTGCAGCCTGGTTCGCGCGCGCACCCCTTCGCTACAGTGTGACCTGCAACATCATCTGGTCCTCGCTGGATGCCCGCCTCGAAAACCGGGTGCGGGCGATATCGCGGCGCTTTGACAGTCGCGACCCGGAGGCATCGAGCGATGCCGTGGTCCGCTTCTACCGGCCGGAAGCCCGACCTGCTCCCGACCGCTTGTATGCCGACCTCACCGGCCTTTGGAGGGATTGTTCGATCCAGATGGGCAAGCTGTGCGTCGCCAATAAGATCGCTTACTTCCACTTCCTCCAGCCGAATCAGTATGTCCCCGGCTCGAAAACGATGGGACCGGAGGAGAAGCGGATCGCACTTTCCGACCGCCAACCGATGAGAACTTCCGTGCTGCAGGGCTACCCGCTGCTCCAGCAGGCCGGCCGTGAACTTCAGAGAGCGGAGGTGCAGTACCAGGACCTGACGATGGTCTTCAGCCGGCATCCGGAGCCGCTTTACGAGGACGACTGCTGCCACCCGAACCGCCAGGGCTACGAGATCGTCGCCCGGACCATCGGTCTAGCCGTCGCCCGAACCATGGCCCAGGCAGGTGCGAGCACCCCGACCGATACAGGAAAGGCCCTGTCCGAAGTACCCCGAGGAGGTCGATGAGCGCAGTCCTCGGTGTTTCCGCCCTGTACCACGACAGCGCGGCCGCGATTGTCGTCGACGGGAGAATCAGGGCCGCCGCTCAAGAGGAGCGTTTCAGCCGGGTCAAACACGACAACTCGATGCCGATCCGGGCGGTCGAGTACTGCCTGAAGGAGGCAGGGGTCGCGCCGTCCGACCTTGACGGCGTCGCCTTCTACGAAAAGCCTTTTTTGAAGTTCGAGCGCCTGCTCGAGACCTATTTGGCCTTTTTCCCCCGGGGGTTCAGCTCTTTCAGACAGGCGATGCCGCTGTGGCTCAAGCAGAAGCTGTTCCTGCCCCGGGAGATCGACCAACTGCTCAGCGGAAGGTACAGCGGTCCGCTCTACTTCCCCCGCCACCACGAATCGCATGCCGCCAGTGCCTTCTTCCCTTCGCCCTTCTCGGAGGCTGCCATCCTCGGGGTCGACGGCGTGGGCGAATGGGCCACCACCAGCCTCGGCGTTGGCGCCGGGAACCAGGTGAAACTGACGCGCGAGATCAGCTTCCCTCACTCGCTGGGCCTGCTCTACAGCGCCTTCACGTACTATCTCGGTTTCCGGGTCAACTCGGGCGAGCACAAGGTCATGGGCTTGGCTCCTTACGGAGAGCCGCGTTACGTCGACACCATTTTTGAGCACCTGATCGATCTGAAGGATGACGGTTCGTTTTGGCTCGAACAGTGCTATTTCAACTACTGTGCCGGCCTGACGATGACCGGCGCGAAGTTTCACGACCTGTTCGGCGGTCCGC
The DNA here is from genome assembly GCA_964421755.1 of uncultured Acidobacteriota bacterium. Classification (GTDB taxonomy): domain Bacteria; phylum Acidobacteriota; class UBA6911; order RPQK01; family RPQK01; genus CAVUUN01. Next base: position 2,086 of record CAYQYP010000113.1, on the reverse strand, counting down.
CTCGGCGTCCCGAGTCTCCGCTCACCCAGCGGGACATGGACCTGGCGGCCAGTGTTCAGAAGGTCACCGAAGAAGTGGTCCTCCGGATTGCCCGCTCGCTCCAGACGGAAACGCGCATGACGAATCTCTGTATCGCCGGCGGCGTGGGGCTCAACTGCGTGGCCAACGGCAGGCTTCATCGGGAGGGCCCGTTCAGGAGGATCTGGGTGCAACCGGCCGCCGGTGACGCGGGTGGAGCTCTCGGCGCAGCGCTCTTTGTGTGGCACCAGCTTCTCGAGAACGAGCGCCGGCCGGACAGCAGGAGCCTGGCTGGAGCATCGCTCGGGCCTTCGTTCACCAACACGGAGATCGGGGCACGGCTCGATCGGCTGGGTGGTCACTATCGAGTGAATGAAGACGACCGCGCCTTGTTTGCCGAGGTCGCCGCCGGTCTTGAGTCGGGAAAGGTGATTGGCTGGTTTTCGGGACGCATGGAGTTCGGCCCCCGTGCGCTCGGAAACCGCAGCATCCTGGCTGACCCGAGAACCCCGCGGATGCAGTCCATCCTGAACCAGAAGATCAAGTTCCGCGAATCGTTCCGTCCGTTCGCCCCGGCCATCCTGGAGGACCGGGTCGCTGAGTATTTTTGCTGGGAGGGCGCAAGCCCGTACATGATGTTCGTCGTGCCGCTTGCCCCGGCGAAATGCAGGCCAGTCAAGGCTGACCTGCCGGGAAACCCGGCCTTTGAACGGCTGCAGGTGGAGCGGTCCGAAATCCCGGCAGTAACCCATGTTGACTACTCCGCTCGGGTGCAAACAGTCGACCGTGAGCTCAATCCGCGTTTCTGGGAATTGTTGCACGAGTTCGACCGACTGACCGGATGCCCGGTCCTGGTAAACACGTCGTTTAACATCCGCGGAGAGCCGATTGTCTGCACCCCCGAGGAGGCGTATCGATGTTTCATGTACACGGACATGGATGTCCTGGTGCTCGAGGGCATCTTGTGTCACAAGACGGAGCAACCGCCTCTTGCAGGGGCAGACGAATACCGCCGGCAGTTTAGGCTTGACTGATCCAAGCCGAGCTCGTAGGTTCATGCAGCGCGGACATCCTCTTGGCGCGCGGAGACCGTCCTGGAGCGCGGACATCTTGTCCGCACTGGGATCGCGGACGTCCCATCCGCGCGGCGGGCATCTTGCCCGCCGTTTTTCGGCGACTATGCTATATGGCTAACCGAACGAGCTTTGCACGTGAGTTCTGGCTTTTCGTTAAGGCCAGAAAGGTCTACTGGATGATTCCGATTATCCTAGCCCTGCTCCTCGTCATTTTCATTGTTGCGGTCGGGACCACGTCGCCTTTTATTTACACTCTTTTTTAGCAGTCGTAACCAAGACCGTCGTCAGGGGCTTCAACGAACCATGAACCGAACGGACCACCAGCAAACCCCTCAACAACTCGCCCGCTCACTCCTGATCGGCTTCTCGCTGCTCGGGTCGGTCCTGTGGCTCCTTCCGGCATGGCGGAACGGGACATGGTGGGACGTCCCGATGATCAGCCGGCTCATCTGGGCTCTGGGCTTCCTTCTCGCACTCGCCTGTTACGTGGGTGGCCCCGTTGGTACGGCTGTCTACCGCTTCTTTACAGCATTGCAGCACAGGGTCGAGCAATTCTTGACAACGGTCTGCCTTGCGCTTGTCTACGTGCTGGTCCTCGGCCCGATAGCCCTCGGCATGAAGCTGAGAAACCGCGATCGCCTTCACCTGCATCGTTCGGGTCACGAGCAGACTCACTGGCGCGAAGCGGACCCGCCCTCGACGACCGACACCTGCCAACGCCAGTTTTGACTGGGCGCGAAATGGAGAGAGTGGCGCAACGTCTCCACGCAAGAGGCGCAAAAGACGCAAGAGGAATGCAACGGGGAAAGCGACACCCGTCCTTGCGTCCCTCTTGCGTCTCTAGCGCCTCTTGCGTGAAATCATTTGCGCCCCTTGCTCGTTCTTGTGTCTTTCTTTCTCCAAAGGGAGGCTCATGCTAAACTAGAGCCCGTCCATCCTTCAGGAGTCGGGGCATAGCGCAGCCTGGTAGCGCACCTGCTTTGGGAGCAGGG
>CAYQYP010000112.1:0-7248 GCA_964421755.1 uncultured Acidobacteriota bacterium | reverse complement strand
ATCGGAACGAATCGCCCCCGCGACATCGACGACGCGAACCAGGCCGCTGCCATCGACGGGGAGCCAGGTGATCTCGAATCCTTCTGTCTCGAGCTGCCGGCACACCTCGGTCACCGCCGGGTGCTCGATCCGGCTGGTGATGATGTGTCGGCCGCGACTCGCCTGCGCGAGGGCGACTCCACGAATGGCGTAGTTATTCGATTCCGTCCCGCCGCTTGTGAAGATGATCTCGTCGAGCTTGGCGCTGAGCACGCCGGCCACCTGCGTTCGCGCTTTGTCAACAGCATCGCGAGCGACACTCCCAAAGCGATGACCGCTCGAAGGATTGCCGAAATGCTCCTCCAGGAAGGGTCGCATGGCGGCTACCACCTCCGGAGCAAGGGGCGTGGTGGCGTTATAGTCGAGATAGATCGGCCTTCGAACCGACTGTTGACCGACAACCGAGGTCAGCTTGGTTTCCACTTCCATGATGTTCCTCTCAAACCCAGGGCGCCGAAGTCAAAGCTCTTCACCGGCGGCGACGGGAAAGCCTTCGGCCCGCCAGTCCTGCACGCTCTGTGCTTCTCCATCTACTTCATTATTTCACGATTTTATGAAATGGCCGGCGCCCGGAGGGCACGGTATATTTGTTCTTGTGAACAACAATGGCGTTCTACAGAGACCACATTTACACGCACCTGGTCGATAGACTGGGCAACCCGCCGCCCATCCGGGAGATCCGTCAGCGCATTCTCCCTTTGGCCAAGGGGATCGTCCTGGAGATCGGCGTTGGATCCGGTGTTAACTTTGCCTATTACGATCCAAGGAAGGTGACCAGGCTCTACGCCCTTGAGCCGAACCCGAGAATGATTCGACTTGCCGAAAGGCGCCGCCTTCAAACCCAGCTGGATGTTCAGTTCCTGGGCTTGCCGGGGGAACGAATCCCGTTGGGAGATGGCACTGCCGATACGGTAGTCAGCACCTTCACATTGTGCACGATACCCGGCGTTCTGGAAGCCCTTCGCGGTATCGGACGGGTGCTGAGGCGGGATGGGAAACTCATCTTCTTCGAACACGCGATCTCTCCCGACCCTCACGTTCGACGCTGGCAAGACCGATGGGCGCCAATCCTCTTCAGGGTATTTGAAGGCTTACGCCTTACCCGCGACATCCCGGCTCTCCTCGCGGAGGGGGGATTCCACATCGAGCGGATGGAAGCCGCCTACCTCGCTGCATTCCCCAAATCCTGGGCATACTTCTGCTGGGGCACGGCGATCCTCTTGACGGACAGAGATCGAAATGCGGAGGGCGAGATCGCATGGAGCCGCGCACGAAAGCGAACGGCAGTGAGCGAGAGTAAGCGGACCACCAATCATTCACTAAGTCGATAGATTTAAACACGAAGCAGTGGAGCGAGTCAGGTGGTCCGCTTACTTTCGCTCGCTTCTCTCGCTGTCGTGCGCGGCTCCATTCGATCTCGCCCTCCGCCGGGAACTCGCCGGTCTATCCGCCTATTAAACCGTTACCTATTACCCAAGGTTGCCAAACTGCGGCTACGCTCTGATCTGCCTTGTGCCTTCAGCACAATAACCCGCTCAACTGGCCCGCTGCCTGCTGCCGGCTGCCCGCTGCCCGCTGCCCGCTGATTGCGGCCTTGGCCGCGCCGTTTTGGCGTGGATAAAATCGAAGGGCCGGCGCCCCGCAAAAAGGGAACGCCGGCCCTGGTCGTATCGCTGTTACTTACTCCCGCTCGCTTCTAGAAAGTAAACCTCAACACAAGCTGGAGGGTACGCGGCGATCGGGTACCGTTTACGGTGCCGACACCGTTGATGTTGTTGATCGAGCCATCTGCCTTGAAGGGCAGGTTCATGACCGTCAGATCATCGTAGCTCTTGTAGTTAATGGTGCGGTTCACGCCGCTGTACTGCGTGTGATTCAGGGCGTTGAACGCGTCGGCCCGGATCTCCAAGCCCTTCCGGTCCTCGCCGATGGGGAACACCTTCGACAACGACAAGTCCAGGTTGTTGGTCGGCGGATTCCAGAAGTACACACGGGGCGAATCCAAGCCAATACTGCCGACCCGCGGCGCGGTGAACGCGTCGATGTTGAACTGATGGTACGGGTCGTCGCTGTTGTACCCTTTGCCCGGGTCTCCCTTCAGAACGATCCGGGCGCCCTCGGTATAGCTGCCGGTGAGGGTGGTGTTGGCCACGCCGGGAATGGAGAAGCCAGCGCTGGCCGGACCGCCGGAGCTCCACCGGTAGTTGCCGGTGAGCTGCCAGCTGTCCACGATGTAGGAGAGCACGCCGCTGGTGAGCTTGGGCGTCTGATAGAGGAAGTAACCGGTGAAAACGTGCGGCCGGTCGAACGACAGGGGGCCGTAGTTGGCCTCACGGTCCTTGCCGTCGATACGGGCGTAGTCCCAGTCGCCGCCCAGCGTGCCCTTGGCCGAGCTCCGCGTGTAGTTGAAGCTGCCGCTCAGGTCTTTGGCGAACCGGCGGCTAATCGTGGTTTGCAAGGCCTTGTAGTCCGAGTAGGCTTCGAATTCCCACAGGCGAACATCGTTGAACCCCTGGTACGTACGCAGGAACTCGGAGCTCAGGGCGTTCTGTCCCGGCAACGCGCCGGGCGCCGTGCATCCGGCGCAGGTCCCCTTGGTCGGATCCTGGTTCGCCGCCTGATACGTCGTGCCGTACGGAATGGCGTTCAGGTTGCGGAACTGGAGCAGGTTTTCCGACTTGGAGCCGACATACGCCACATCCAGGCTCATCTCCTGCGGCAGCTTCCACTGCAGACCCACGTTCCACTGGTAGACCGTGGGCAGCTTCCACTCGTAGGTGTTCGCCTGGATGCCCAGCGGCGAGTACAGCGGGGTGGTCCCCAGGATATCCTTCACAAGGCCCCAGTTCAGCGTCGGTGTCTGCGTCCCCGGAGGATTGTTGACCAGATCGAACACCTGGTTGCCCTGCGGCCGGTCGTAGAGAACCGCAAACGCCCCGCGCAGCACCAGGTTCTGCTTGCCCGTGAGGTCAACCGCCGCTCCGAGTCTGGGGGAAATCTTGAACTTGTTCCCGTCGGTCAGCGTGTCCGAGATCCCCTGGCCCGCCTGATGCGCCCCGTTGAACCGGTCCCCGGAGTTCGGCACCACGCGCCCGATGAACGCGGCGTTGACGGTCTGGCCGGTGGTAGCGTCCAGGCCGACCTTTTTTCCGTCAATGATCGCAGGCTTGAACAGCCGGACCGCTTTGCTCGGGTCAAAGTCGTCGGCGATCCAGTTGGAGGCCTTCATGGACTTATCCCACTGCGGGGTCAGGAAGTAGAAGCGCAGCCCGTAGTCGAGAGTCAGCCGGCTGGTCGCCCGCCAGTTGTCCTGCAGGTACCACTCGATATTGGAGTAGCGCCACTGTGGCTTCAGGAAGGCCGACGCCTGGTTAAGGCTGTCGAAAATCCCGAGCGCGGCGTTGGAGAAGGGATGGGTGGAGTCGTACGGGTTGCTGGAGCTGTTGTTGAACCTGATCTCCCCGTTGAAATTGGCGAAGGCGCTTTGGTCCTTCAGGCTCCTTTGGACGTAAACACCGAACTTGGTCGCATGGCTCCCCATGATTTTGGTCAGGTTCGCCAGTGCGTCGTACGTCGTGTTGAAGTTCGTGAACGGCGCCTGGCCGGTTCTCATGAGCGGCGCGTTCCCGATGCGTCCGCCGTCGAAGTAGAAGCGGGGGATCAAGTCCAGCTGAATCGCCTCCGGAAACAGCATCGGCAGGTCCTTCATGCCCGTTCCCGACCGGGTGAGCTTGTCGCTGGTGCTGTAGTGATCGAGCGAGTTGTGCGCCTGCCCGAACGAAATCTCCAGCGACGTCGTGTTGCTGAGCACGCCCGTCGTGTTGACCATGAAGTTCCGGCCCGGCGTCTTCTGGACCACGCTCATGGTGTCCAGGTTGCCGCCGATCGACCAGCCGCTGATGCCGTACGGGAGGTCGAAAACCTCGCTGCGCTGCATGTAGCGCCCCGCCAACCGCCAATTGTCGCTCATGGCGTAGTCGATGCGCAGCAGTTCCTCGCGGTGCGGCTGGCTGGCCGGGGTCTGGCTGGTGTAGTTGTAGCCCGTCTTGCCGGTGATGTTAGGGTCGGGGTAAATGCTCAGGACAGCCAGCGTGGGAGCGTACAGCCGGTTGGCCGGGATCCTCCCCAGTACGCCGCCGTCCTTGAAGCAGCCGGCGGTGTTGCTCGAGCTGCAGGGAAGGTTCAGGGTGTAGTCGCGGATGTAAGGGTAGGGGTTGTTGTTGTTGTCCACGGTCTGGGAGAAATCACCCTTGCGCTCCAGCGCCGTGGGCACCGTCACCCGCTGCTCGCCCACCGGGTCTTTCCGGCGCTGCCATTCCTGATTGAAGAAAAAAAACAGCTTGCTCTTGTCCTTGTTGAAAAATCCCGGGATGTAGACCGGGCCCCCGAAGGTCCAGCCGAAGTCGTTGCGCTTGCTATAGCTCTTGCGGATGCCGCTGCGGTTGTTCATCCAGGAATTGGCGTTCCAGCCGGAACGCCGCAAATACCAGTACGCGGACCCGTGGAAGTCCTTGCTGCCGCTCTTGGTCACGGCTTGCACCTGGGCGCCCAGCGCCCGGCCATATTCCGCCTGGTAGCTCGAGGTCAAGACTTTGAACTCAGACACCGAATCCAGGTTGATGGTGGCCATGTTGCCGCCGTTGTCGCCGGTGTCGATGTTGGCCACCCCGTCCACTGTGAAATTATTGGAGTTCGCCCGCTGGCCGTTCACGTTGAAATTGCTCACCTGCGTGGGCGTGTCGGAGGTGGGAACCACCCCCGGCACCAAGCTGGCCAGCCCGAAGAAGCTGCGGCCGTTGACCCCGATGTTCTGAATGGCCGCCGATTCCAGTGTGTAGGCGCGCTCGCCGCTTCTCGTCTGGATGATGGCCGACTCGTCGGTGACCGTCACGGTCTCGTTGATCTCACCCACCTGCAGGGTGAAATTCCCGGCCGCCAGGCGGTCGTTGGCGTTGACCACCAACTTGTTTCTCTGCAACGTCTGGAACCCTTGCATGCTGATCTTCAGGGTGTAAGCGTCGGGCCGGACATAGGCGAAGTAGAAACTCCCCCGGTCATCGGTGATGACCTCCAGCGCTGTACCCTGGGTCTCGCTGGTCAGCGTGACCGTGGTCCCCGGCAGCACGCCCCCCTGGGCGTCCACGACCGTGCCTGATACGGACGCGCTCGTCGTTTGTGCCTGCAGCAAAGTGCAGCTTGTCAGGCAAATGACGACGATGAGCGCCGCTCCCCGTAGAGCATGCCATAACTTTTCATGATGCAAAGACATAGCGAAAGACCTCCTCCCCTTCTAAGCAGCCCGGGATGCCGACTGGACAATAGTTTCCGTCGCGAACTAAATAAGCACTTGGGGCACCTTATAACCGGTAAGCAGGACTGTGTCAATTGGAATTAAGGGGATGCGCCAAAGCAGGAATAATTCTTGGGGCATCAATCCGACCTGGCGCAGATATCGTCGTCGCAGTCAGTCCTCCTGTCCGGGGCTTTGGGGTCTCTGCCTCCTGTCAACGATCAGGCGTCGAGCCCTCGGCTGGGGATACCCTAGCTGGGTGGTCCTGCACTGTCTAGGTTAGATACGGTATGCCGCGCTCAACTCCAATGGTGTATTACTCTTGGACTGCTGAGGAAAGCTGGTTCTCTTGTCGCAGTTAACAGTTAGCCCAGACTGTTAAGAGGCCAGAAGTACGGACCTGTAACCTGTCTCTACGGCTACAGGTCCGGCGCCGGGGATCCCTTTTACTGCTCGACCGACACTACGGTCACCGACTTTGGAGCCAGTTCGAGAGCCAGCTTGCCGCCCTGGACCTTCGCTGAAACGGGCTTAGGCGCAACCGCGGCAGGCGCGTCGAAGGTGTTGACGCTATCAACCTTGGGAGCGGTTAGTGTTTCCCCAACTGCCGATTTGGCCGTGACACCCCCTAGGTTCGCCTCGATTTCGAGCGATTGATCGGGATCGAGATTGATGATGGCCAACCACAGCTTGCCGTTCGTGTCCTTAGCTGCGATGGCGTCCACCCGCGGCAAGTCGATGTCTTTGTGCGTATAGGTGCCGGCGTCGAAAGCAACCGGCACAAAGGCGGCGTCCTGGAACGGCAGATACATCCTGAAAACGTGGTACGTCGGGGTCAAAACCATCTTCTCTTTGTCCGTCATGATCATGGCCTGCAGCACATTCACCATCTGTGCGATGTTGGCCATCCGCACGCGGTCGGCATGGCGCGCAAAGATGTTCAGGTTAAGCGCAGCCAGGATGGCGTCCCGCAGGCTGTTCTGCTGGACCAGAAAGCCGGGATTGGAGCCGGGTAACGGCGCGTACCAGGCGCCCCACTCATCAACGACGAGGGCGACCTTCTTTTGCGGGTCATACTTGTCCATGATGGCCGAATGCCTGGTGACCAGAGCCTCCATTGCGAGGGTGTGCTTCAGGAACTGGCTGTACTCCGTCTCTCCGAACCCCACGGACGTAAACGCCGGCGGCCACTGCCCTACCGTGTAGGAGTGCAGCGACAGCCCATTGATATCCCAGCTCCACTGGCGTTTCTCATAGGCCTTCATGACAACTTCGGTCCATTCGGTCCACCGGGCTTCGCCGCCGCCAGGGCCTACGGCGATCTTCAGCATCTGTTGCTTGTCCTGCTGCGCCGGATTGAAATTTCTGACGAAGCGGCTGTAGATCTTCAACTGGCTCAGGTAGTAGTCGGGGGTCATGTTCCCGCCGCAGTCCCAGCTTTCGTTGCCGATGCCAAGGTAGGCGACCTTGTAGGGGGCCGGATGGCCGTTGGCGACGCGTTCCTTGGCCAGGGCCGTCGGCTGCGCGGTGGTCATGTATTCCAGCCATTCGGCTGCTTCCTGCGGAGTGCCGGAGCCCACATTGACCGAGAGAAACGCCTCGCTGCCTATCTGATCGAGGAAGTCCATGAATTCGTGTATTCCGAAGGTGTTCGGCTCGATCACGCCGCCCCAGTTAGGATTGAGCGTTGCCACGCGCTGATCGGCAGGGCCGATGCCCTTGCGCCAGTGGTATTCGTCCGCGAAGCAGCCCCCTGGCCATCGGACGTTCGGCACTCTCAGCGCCTTGAGCGCGGCGACGACGTCGTTGCGCATGCCGCGAGTATTAGGGATTTTGGAATCTGGACCGACCCATACGCCTTCATACACGCCGTGGCCGAGATGCTCGGCGAACTGGCCGAAAATGTTGCGGTCGATCTT
>CAYQYP010000111.1:0-7238 GCA_964421755.1 uncultured Acidobacteriota bacterium | reverse complement strand
CAGCAAGGCGCCGCACACGACTTCGACCACTCCGACAAACGGCGCCATCGCTTCGGGCGCCGGGATTCCGATCTTCGCGAAACGGACCGCGCCCACTTCGTCCGGGTACAGAAACTTCTGGACACCCTCCGAGAAGAAAATCCCACCTACCATGACCCGGATCAGAATGACGGCCGTTGGAGCATCCGTCGTCACAATTCGCCGGAACAGCGTCCGCTCGTCGTTCACGTCCCACCTCCAGAAAAAGCCTTCGAAAGCCCGTATCCTGTCCGGCTGCAGACTGATCGGGCTTACTCCGAAGCACCCGCCGCCCGCGTGAAGACAAGAAAGTATTGGTACGGGAGAAAGGTGTGCTCCTTCAGAAGCTCGAATCCGTTGGCCCGCATCTGGGCGATCAAGTCTTCTTTCGCGATCTTCATCTCGAGAGGAGGCCCCACTGGAAGCTCGCGCTTCTGAAAGTCGATCATGACCACCTGCCCGTTCGGCTTCAGCATCTTCTTCATGAGTCCCAGGTACTTCGTCTGGTTCTCGATGTGATGCCAGGTGTCGCAAATGAAGAAGCGATCGACGGACTGGTCTGCCAGAAGCGGATCATCCGGCGGAGCGAGAATCGTGGTTACGTTCGTAGCGCCCACATCCCGGATGGCCCGGTTCATGTGGATGATCATGTCAGGATTAACGTCGACTGCGTAAACTCGGCCGGCCGCCCCCACATGCCTGGCCATGCGAAAGGCGAAGTACCCGGAGCCAGCGCCAATATCGGCGACGCGTTCCCCGTCCTTCAGATCCAGCGCCATGATCACCTCATGGGGCTTCTGGTACTCATCCCGCTTGGGATCCTCGAGAAACGCGATGTAGGCCTTGGAGTTCTGATGAAGCCGGTGCATCTCCTCGGCGCTAAGCTTCGGGTTGTCTTGTGCCAGTGCAGGCGCGGTGAAGCAAAGTAGTACGGCAGAAACAAGAAGCGTTTTCATGGCTCTTTGTCCTGGGCGAATATACGACCTCATTATCGTTTGAGGCCCGGCTGAAGTCCAAGCGGCTGGGGAAAGGCAGACCATTCCCTCGGTCAGCTTCAGGTCCGCACCGAAAAATTAGACAATAAATGCAGGCACGTCCAGAGGCGGGGTTGCGGATAGGTGATCTCGTCCAAAAGAGGCAGACTGAGGCCAGAGGCGAGCAGCATAAGCCGGTTCTCAAAAATCCTCCTTCTGCCCGCGGTACAGGAAACCGAAACAGTCGGATACTCATCCTTGCTGATGGACATCTGCAATCACCGGCGCCTTTGCGGTTCCGCTCCTAGGTGGCCCTGCTGCCTCTGGTCCCCGGCGCAAAACGACGAGGGGACGTCAGGTCTAAGTATGCCGAGTGGTTCAATTGATGCAGCGACGAACGAGACAAACGGGGTTCTTCCCGAACCTCGACGATTTGTGATTGCTCCGCGAAGAGGCTTGCTGGAACTGGAACTGGCCGAACTGTGGCGCCAGCGCGAGTTGCTGTACTTCCTGATGTGGCGCGATGCCAAGGCGCGTTACAAGCAGACGGCCATAGGCGCCGCCTGGGCAATTGTGCAGCCGTTGTTCACCATGGCGGTTTCGCAAAGATGCCCTCCGACGGTATTCCCTACCCGGTCTTCGCATATGCGGCCCTGCTGCCATGGACTCTGTTCTCCCAGGCGATCAGCCGCGGAGCGGTGAGCCTCGTGGTCAGTGCGAGTCTGGTCTCCAAGGTCTTTCTTCCCCGGCTGATGACGCCGCACTCCAAAAAAGTGCCCGTGACCGTCGTCGCCCGCCGTCTTCCGATTTGGGCAATACGCCCTAAGTCACAGCTCCTTTTCAGTTGCCGGCAGACACCTATCGCGCAACGCCCAGGCTCTGCTCGATCCCTTCCACAAACCCGCGGATCTCGTCCCTGATTCTGCGATAGTGCGAAAGGGCTTCCTCCTCGCTCTTGGCATTCTTGGCAAGCTTCGGCGGATCCTCAAAACCGACGTGAATCACCCGGGTCTTGGCCGGGAAAATCGGGCATTGCTCGGAGGCCGCGTCACACACGGTCACCACGTAGTCGAACGTTCCGTAAAGCTCCGAGACTTGCTTTGAGTGTTGCTTCGAGATGTCCACTCCGGCCTCGGCCATGGCCCGCGCCGCGCGGGGATCAACCTGGCTCTTTTCGATGCCTGCCGAGAACGCATCGAAGCTGTTGCCCTTGAGCCGCCGGCACCAGCCTTCGGCCATCTGACTCCGACAGGAATTTTTGGTGCATAGAAACAATATGCTGGGCTTCGATGTCTGGGCCACGCAAGACCTCCATTCTGTCGCGACTCGATCTAGCCGATCTGCTTCTTCCCGCCGATGACGCTCGGGCACTCAGGGGCGGCGGCGCGAAGCGTGACGGGAGCGGCCGCCAGCTCATGTCCAAACCAGCGTCGCTGGAAGTAGAAAGCCAGGTTGACGAGACTGATCAGAACAGGCACCTCGACGAGGGGCCCGATTACAGCGGCAAACGCGACCCCGGAGTTGATCCCAAAGACGGCAATCGCTACCGCGATCGCGAGCTCAAAATTGTTGCTGGCCGCCGTAAAGGACAAGGTCGTTGTCTTGGAGTAATCGGCACCGATTTTGCGGCCCATGTAGAAACTAACCAGGAACATGACGACGAAATAGATGACCAGCGGAATCGCAATGCGGACCACATCCAACGGTATCCGCACGATCAGATTGCCCTTCAGGCTGAACATCACGACGATCGTGAAGAGCAGCGCTACCAGCGTGATCGGGCTGATCTTGGGAATGAAGCGCTTCTCATACCACTCACGCCCCTTGGCGCGCAGCAGGAAGACTCGCGTCAGCAGGCCGGCGAGGAAAGGAATGCCCAGGTAGATGAAAACGGCCTTCGCGACTTCACCCATGCTGATGTCCACGATGCTTCCCGACAGGCCGAAAACCGGTGGCAGCACGGTAATGAAGACGTAGGCGTAGACGCTGAAAAACAAGACCTGGAAGATGCTGTTAAAGGCGACCAGACCGGCCGCATACTCGCTGTCGCCCTTCGCCAGCTCGTTCCAAACGATAACCATGGCGATGCAGCGGGCCAGGCCGATCAGGATGAGCCCGATCATGTATTCCGGATACCCGCGCAAGAAGATGATCGCCAGGAAGAACATCAGCAGGGGACCGACGATCCAGTTCTGCACGAGCGACAGGCCCAGAACACGCCAGTTGCGAAACACCTCCCCGAGCTCTTCATAGCGGACCTTCGCGAGCGGCGGGTACATCATCAGGATCAGGCCGATGGCGATCGGAATGTTCGTCGCCCCCACCTGAAACCTGTTCAGAAACGCCTCGACTCCCAGAATCAGATAGCCCAACCCGACACCGAGGGCCATGGCGGAAAAAATCCAGAGAGTCAGATAGCGGTCCAGAAAAGACAAACGCTTTGTTGTTCCGTCCACTAAAGTCCTCCGTGATCGCGCCGGGTTACGCTGTCGGCCTGACGACACGCGCATACCGCATCCTCCTGAGCGCAGCAACTGCGCACGGGGTTGCTCACGAAGTCGACTATTCGGAGCCGGACCGGGTCAGCCAACGCCTTGAAGCTTCTTACCAGTGGGTCCATGGGAGGAATATACGATTTTAGATCGATTAATGTCAATGTGTCTATGTGAGCTCTTGGTTTCTCGGATCTTCAGGCGAGGGCGGCCTTGATCTCTTCGACGCTCGGGACCCTGCCGGAGAAAACCACTCGGCCGTCCACGACCACGCCCGGGGTAAACATGATGCCCAGTTTGGCGAATTGCGTGATGTCCTTGACATGGGTAATGTCCGCATCGAGCTGCAGCTCGGCGCAGGCGTTTATGACGTTCTGTTCGACCTTCTGACACTTGGGGCAACCCGTGCCCACGACTTGGATCTTCATAAATTTTCCTTTGTTAGTCTTTGACCTGAAATTCCGAGCCAGCTAAAAGGTGGCCGGGGAAAAGGTGTACATCCAGATGTAATAAATTCCGATTACGAGGAAGACGACGCCTGTGATCGCCTTTGCCCAGCGCTCGACGCTCGCCGTGACTCGCATAGCCTTCGTCAGCCAGTGACTGGAGAAAGCGAGAACCGTGGCAAACCCGAGCACCGGGACCGCCGTTCCGACCCCGTATACGGAGAACATCGCCGTTCCCGATTGATGAGCCAGAGCAAGGGGAACCAGGCTGCCGAAAAACAGGGCGGCCGACACCGGGCAGAAGGACAGAGCGAATGCCGCCCCAAGGAGTGCGGCTCCGAGGTACCCTCCTCGATTCGCCAGCCGCTCGATTCGTCCCCCCGGACCGAAGCCCAGAGCCGGGATGTTAAGTTTCAGAACGTTTAGCAGAAAGAGCCCGATAATGACCAGGAGCGGACCGATCAGCCGATTCATCCAGGTCTGCAGTCCGAGTGACAGCGAAGGTATTGACACCAGGCTGACCATCACGATAAGCCCGACCGCGACGTAGCTGAGGATGCGCCCGACCGTATAGAGCAGACCGAGTACGAAAGTCCGCCACGGTCTGTCGACGTGTCGACTGAGAAACGAAATGGCGGCGATGTTCGTGGCCAGTGGGCATGGGCTGATCGAGGTCAAAACACCCAGCCAGAGCGCGGACCCGAGTGCGAGAAACAGGGAGTCCATTACCGGCTCTCCAAAAATGTTTTCACTTCGTTCTGCACATACCGGGTGAACTGTCCCTTGTCTCCGACCAGCACCCAGACCTGGTCGAGGTTCTTCCAGCGCAACTGCTTGTCTCCCTGGAAACTCGCCAGTACGACGGATCGCGTGTAAAGCTGATAGTCCTTGATAAAATGCCGGTTGGCCGGTTCTTCCACGTTCAGTGTCCGCCACTCGAGCTTGCCGGCTTTCAGTGCCTCGCCGAACCCCGCTTGAACGGCCTCATGGGCGTATGCCTCGATTTTTCGGCAGGTGGCGCAACGCGTCGTTCCGTGGAAGTAATAGGCTACGATCTTGACGCCTTCCGAGATGGGTTTGTCGGTATCCGACGCAGCTGCGACGGCCGGGCCGCCCGCAAGACGCGTGCAGTCGCAGATGTCGAGCACTCCGAGCGAAGTGACGAGGCCCAGGACCGCGAAACCAGCAAAAAGCATTGTTCTCTTTTTCATTCGATTTCTCTCCGAGTCTTGTAAGGCCACAGCTATCCAACCAGCCAACCGTAAAACATCCCAGTGACGGTCGCGAGGACGATGACGAGTCCAACGAAAACCACCGTCTTCTTGGTTCCCATAATGCTTCGCAGCACCAGCATGTTCGGCAACGAAAGCGCCGGTCCGGCCAGCAACAGGGCCAGGGCGGGGCCGTCCCCCATCCCGCTTCCAATCAGGCCGAGGAGGATCGGAACTTCAGTGAGCGTGGCGAAATACATGAAAGCCGCCACGACGGAAGCAAACAGGTTCGCCGAGAGCGAGTTGCCGCCGACCAGCGTCGCGACCCATTCCGACGGGATAAGGCCTTCGTGTCCAGGCCGGCCCAGCAGAATTCCCGAGACGAGGATTCCGAAAAACAGGAGGGGCAGGATCTGTTTGGCAAAAGCCCAGGACGCGTTGAACCACTCGCGCATCGGGCCGCAATCCGTGCTGGTCGCAATGGCCAGACCTACGCTGCCGATCGTGAAAGCGACAATCTGCTCGGGGAAAAGCACAGCGGCCAGAGCAGTGGGCACGCCGACAGCCGCCAGACGAGCCCACCCCAGGCCGAACCAGCGCGCGAGCAGGAGCCCAAGAAAAGCGGCGGCGGCCCCCGTGAGGATCCACTTGATCGCGTGAACGGTGGAAAAGAATCCGCTCGTCGCTTCTGGTTTCCCCCAGTTCGCGAAGACCAGTACGGCCACCATCGAGGCGAAGTAGAGGCTCGTCTGCCACAGCGGCCTCGTCGCCTCGGGCTCAGGCATCGCCATCTGGGCGTCGACCTTTTCCTGCTCTTCCTTGCGGAAGATGAAATGCATCGCGAGCCCGATGATGACGCTAAAGAGGACGGCGCCGACCGCGCGCGCCAAGCCGAGCTGGATTCCCAGCACCCGGGCGGTCAGGACGATGGCCAGAATGTTGATCGCCGGGCCGGAATACAGAAACGCCGAAGCCGGGCCGAGTCCCGCGCCCATCCGGTAGATGCCCGCGAAAAGCGGCAACACGGTGCAGGAACAGACAGCCAGAATCGTGCCGGAAACCGATGCGACCCCGTACGCCAGCACTTTGTTAGCCCGGGCGCCCAGATAGCGGATCACCGAGGCTTGGCTGACGAACACTCCGATCGCTCCGGCAATGAAAAATGCCGGGACAAGGCATAGCAGAACGTGCTCCCGTGCATACCACTTCAGAAGGTGGAACGATTCCAGGACGGCGTTGTCAAATCGGGCGGAGCCGACAGGCAGGTAATAGGCGCCCAGGAAGACGACAAGAATTGTGAGAAGGGTTTTCCATTCGTTTCGCCAGACGTCGAGGCTGACAGCCGACTTGGCTTCGGGCTGCTCAGTCGCGGCTCGTGGCGGAACAGGACACACTTCGGTGCTCACTGAGACAACTCCAGATAATCCCGCGCCGAATCTTTGACGATTGCCTCCACGCAGTCGAAAAGCCTGAGTACGCAAGGGACACGAAGCGTGTAGAACACCTGAGAACCGCGCTTTTCGTCCCGCACCACTCCGGCCTGCTTGAGAATCGAGAGATGCTTGGAGACGGTGGAGATGTCGGCGCCGATCATTGCGGTCAGCTCGCAGACACAGTGTGCGCGCGCCTCCAGGGTCTCGACGATAAATAGCCGCGTCGGGTGCCCCAGGGCCTTCATGATCCGGGCACGGCTTTCCAAGCGGAGACGATCCTTCTTTTCCATGTTTATCACGCTTGGCAGTTTAGCCAAATAGCCAAGGATCTGTCAAGGAGTATCGGAATTCGGTTGATCCGGGCCGAGCCCGGCCTATCCGCCTGCAATGTCCCGTATGAAGTGGCTGACGAATGAGCCGGCGTGAGGTGTGGAGGCTCCGACCTCGGTCATCGCCGGCGGACGCGAGGTCGCGTCCCGATCTCGAGGAAAGCTTCAGCCTGGCTGGGCACGCCGCCGGCGCGGACTTCGACAAGTGCAGGACCAGGCGGCGTGTCGTCAGGAACACGGATGCCGAGGCGCCAGATTCCAGTCGAGGCGAGTTCGGCGGAAACGACCTGTGCCGGACGCCCTCCCACCAGGACGTCGGGCGTCTCCGCCAGTGG
>CAYQYP010000110.1:0-2016 GCA_964421755.1 uncultured Acidobacteriota bacterium | reverse complement strand
TCGTTCCCTTTCAGTTTGTTCTTCTGGTCGATTGTCTTGGTCGCTGTGGGCACAGCCAGTATCTATCTCGCCTATCAATTTGTCGTGAAACCGCAACGGGCGCTGCAAAACCAGATTCTCGAGCAAAAGGAGACGATTGTCAGGCTCGAGCAGGACAAGCAACGGCTGGAAACATATCTCAAACTTCTCAAGCATCTTGAACGGCGAGCGCGTGTCGAGGTGCTCCGTCAGGCGACTGATCAGAAGGGTGCCTTACTCACAACCATCCGGTTCACCGAGATCGACAACGCGGGAAAACCGGTGAGCGCGGCCAGAGAATACACATTGCCGGGCCAGGAGGTTTATTTCGACACGCTCGTCATCAAATTCGAGGACCACTTTGTTGAGGCAGGAGACCCATTCAAAGGACATGCGCTGATGCTCTTCCGCCGCGTGTTCTCCAGCGTCATGAAACCAGAGGAAGGCTTTGTCATCGACATTGAGGGGCAGGCGCCTGAAGCCTACTCCGAGCAGAAGGCGCCGACTCAGTTTGAACGAGACTTGTGGAAGCGTTTCTGGGACCTGGCCAACAACGAGGAGCTCGCCCGCAAACAGGGCGTGCGCGCCATCCACGGCGACGCTCCTTACGTACGCCTGGAGCCGGACAGAATGTACGAAGTGAGTCTCCGCTCGACCGGCGAGGTGGTCATCACGCCTGGGACTCGCCTGGCTGCCGCCCCGGCGGCCGCGGGCCTGTGACGGAAACGGCCCAGACACCATCTTGGGCGGATCGCAGGACAAACCCCTCAGGGACCGTCCCTGAGTATAATGGCTTGAGTACGAGACAGAACGGTCCTCGCGGACGACGTGAAGGCCCGAGTGAGACGGTGCTGGACCGAACATGACTAACGACTCGAACCGCACCGGAACAGCCACGGGACCCGAGGGGGAGGTCCACCCCGGCGAGGGGACGGCCGCGGGGAGCCCCTTCGCCACCGGCTTTGTGGAGGCGAGCGCCGAGGAGCAGATCGCCCCTGAGATCCTGACGCGCCGTATTTGCGACTTCGACCTTAGGATTGAGGGCCGGCCGCTCGAAAAGGTGATCCAGCGTTTCCTCGAGGAGCTCGCGGTTCGCGGGATCACGCGCCTGAAGCCCCGCTTCTACCTGAGCGACGAATGGGGCGTCTCCGAAGGCACGGTGGCCATCGGGATCCCCTTCTACCTCGCCGACGAGCAACTGCTCAAGGTCCAGGAGATCAGGGGCGGGATCGTCGAAGGCGCGACGGAAGAGGACATCCTGCGCTACCTGCGCCACGAGATGGGGCACGTCGTCAACTACGCCTATCGGCTGTACGAGGCGGAGGAATGGACGCGGCTCCTCGGTCCCATGTCGCGTCCCTACCCGGAGACCTACCAGACCCTCCCCTTCAGCCCCGACTTCGTCCGCCACTTGCCCGGCGGCTACGCGCAGCGGCATCCCGACGAGGACTGGGCCGAGACCTTCGCCGTGTGGCTGGACCCCGCCTCCGGCTGGCGTGAGGTTTACAGCGACTCCCCCGTGGCCTTGAAGAAGCTCCAGTACTGCGAAGACCTGATGTCCGCGCTCCGCGACCGCGACCCGGACGTCACCAGCGCCGACCTCGACCTGGACACGAGCCAGATCCACCAGACAGTCCAGGAATACTACGAGCAGGTGGACATCGGCTCGGGAACGATCCCCCACAGTCTGGACGGC
This sequence comes from uncultured Acidobacteriota bacterium, assembly GCA_964421755.1. Taxonomy (GTDB): domain Bacteria; phylum Acidobacteriota; class UBA6911; order RPQK01; family RPQK01; genus CAVUUN01. The sequence continues at coordinate 302 of CAYQYP010000110.1, read as the reverse complement.
GACCTCCGGATGATCTTCGCCTCGCACTCCCCCGCCGCTGCCAAGCAGAAAGCCCCGTCCGGCCCGGCGGCCCAGCTCCTGCGCCGCCAGAAGGACGCCCTGGCCAACGCCGTCTACACCTGGACGGGCATCGATCCCTCACTCCTCCAGCCCGTGATCGGGCACCTGATCCGTCGCGCCGCCGAAATGGAGCTGACCTACCGCCTTGCCGACCGCGAAGCGATCATGGTCTCTCTCACCGGCTTCCTTACCGCCCTCGCGATGAACTACGTCTACAAGGGCAACTTCGTCGCGAAGTGACG
>CAYQYP010000109.1:0-3619 GCA_964421755.1 uncultured Acidobacteriota bacterium | reverse complement strand
GGTGTGAGGGTCGCCCTGCGGCTCGTAAGGGCCCGCAATCGCCCAGTCGTGAGGCAATCGGACCGTCGTCCAGGATGAGTCAGCAAAATCGACTGACTCGGCACCCGGGTGACTGCCGGCTGCGAATTTCCAGCCGGGGTTCAAGCTCTCGGTCCTTGTCCCGAATTGACTGTCCGGAGCCGCGGCCAGAGGAGATAAACCGATTGACAGAACCATCCAAGAGAGCAGCAGGCGGCGCAGGTATTTGATCATCGGGCGCGATACTAACAAGAAGCCCGGCAACTGACAATCCAATGCGGAATGCATCCAATGCGGAATGCCGAATGCGGACCAGCTGACAGGCTGACCAGCTGACCAGCTGACCGGCTAACCGGCTGACAAAGTGCCCACTTCGCACTGCCTGCTGCCCACTGCCCGCTGACCTACTGCCGGTCAGCCGGTCACCCCGTTCAGCATTCTGCTGTTCAGCATTCTGCTTGCCGCAGCTGAATCGGGGTCGTACAATCCGCAGAAGTTCCGAGACCGAGCGGACAGGGGGTTCATTGGACAAGGTGTCGGCAATCTCTGATCACACCGGGTGCCAGAGCGCTGTTTTCTCTTCCGCATCCCGAACCCGGCAGGCTGCGCATTCCGCATTCGAAATTCCGCATACCGTATTCCGCAGATTCCGGACTCCGCGTTCCGCGTTCCGCATTCGTCTGCTCCTCGGTCTGTTGATCATTCTTGGTTTCTGCCTGGCCGAGGTGCGAGCCTATTCGGGACCGCCCCCCCGGCGGGCCTTGCTCGTGCACTCGTACCACAGTTCGATGACTTGGGTGGCGGACATCACGACGGGCGTTAGCTCAGTCCTGAATCTCGACGATGCGAACACGTATCTGCACACCGAGCACTTGGACACCAAGCACGTGTCCGATCCTGCTTATCTCGAAAACCTTTTTCAGCTTTACCAGCGCAAATATCAGACGATCACGTTTGACGTGGTGCTGACTGCTGATGACGACGCTTTTGACTTCGTCCTGCAGCACAGAGACCAGTTGTTCCCCGGCGTCCCGGTCGTATTTTGCGGCATCAATCAGGCTCTCGAACGGGTGGCATCGAACAGAGCCCAAATCACCGGCGTCTTCGAGGTCACTGACGAGCAGGAGACCCTGAACCTCGCACTGAAGTTTCACCCGTCGGCCACCGAAATGTACGTCTTGACCGACTCGACGCCAAGCGGATTGGCAACCCGAAAACGTATTACCGAAACATGCAAGAAGCTGTCGCGTTCAGTCAAGGTTTCGTTCCTGGACGACCTGGAGATGACCCAGCTGGAGGCGAAGCTCCACAGCCTGTCCCCCGATTCGATCGTCTATGTCGGCAATTTCACCCAGGATCGTTCGGGCAGGACTTTCAGCCGTGACGAGCTATTGAAACACGTGAAAGCAGCGTGCAACGTTCCGATTTACTCCGACGCCCTTTCTGACGTTGGCCGAGGCGCGGTGGGCGGTTACGTGACGCGCGGCGAGTGGCACGGCGCCACGGCGGCCGAAATGGCGCTTCGGATTCTTAACGGGACGGAAGCGGATGCGATTCCGCTGGTGAACCAGAGCCCCAACAGGCCCGTGTTCGACTACGCCGAGCTGACGCGCCTGGGGATACCTCGGTCACGATTGCCTGAGAATGCCACTGTGCTGAATCAGCCCTATTCCTTATACTCCGAGCACCGGGGCTGGTTTCTGGGTGGTCTGCTTTTCTTTGTAATCCAAACCGTGGTGACCATCGCCCTGGTCATCAACTGGATGAAAAGGCGGCGTGCGGAGGAAGCACTCAGGAGCAGTGTTGCACGTGAGCAGGCGCTGTTCGACGCGGTTCCGGACCTGGTACTCAGGCTCGACCAGTACGGCGTTTTTCTAGACTTTCACACCCTGGGAAACGACGCGAGCCGTTTCCTGCCTTGCAGTGAGTTCCTCGGGAAAACACTGGAAGCCGTCTTCCCGACTGAAGTCGCGTCCCAGTATCGAGCCCTGATCGGCCGGGTGTTGTCCGGTCGGTCAATCGAGCAATACGAGTACTCGCTCAGTTTCTCGGGTGCTGTTCGTAGTTTCGAGGGCCGAATGGTCCCCTGCGGGGGCAGCGAGGTGGTGGCAACCGTTCGCAACGTGACCGAAACCAAGCGGCTCAGGGAACAGCTTTTCCAGTCGCAGAAACTGGAAGCCATCGGACAACTTGCCGGCGGCGTCGCGCACGACTTCAACAACCTGCTTACCGCCATCCTCGGGTACGCCCAGCTGCTAAAAATGAAGCCCGGCTCCGACCGTGTCTGCGAGATCGCATCGACGATCGAAGATGCGGGCGAGCGCGCATCTGAGCTGACACGCCAGTTGCTTGGGTTCGCGCGACGAGGGAAGTTCCTGACCACCCCCGTGGACCTTCACATGCTGGTGGCTGAGGTGATCCGGCTGCTCTCCCGCACGCTCAACAAGAACATTCGGATCGTCGAGCAGTTGCAGTCGGATCGCGCCTGGATCCTCGGAGACGCCGGTCAACTTCAGCAGACCGTGCTCAACCTGGCCGTCAATGCCCGGGATGCTATGCCCACAGGAGGCGTTCTCACACTGAGGTCGTACACGATCGAGCTGGCAGAGCACTTTTGCGAACGCCACTGGGGGATCAGACCCGGTCCGTATGTGATCCTGGAGGTCTGCGATACCGGCTGCGGTATTCCGACGGACATTCAGGATCGGATTTTCGAGCCGTTTTTTACGACCAAGGAACAGGGCAAAGGGACGGGCATGGGCCTGGCCATGGTTTATGGAATCGTCCGGAACCACGGCGGTTTCATCCAGGTGGAGAGTGAGTTGGGACGAGGGTCCACGTTCCGGGTCTTTCTTCCCAAATTGGCCCACCCGGTCTCGGTTCCCGCATCGTCCGAGACAGGTCACCCCCTCCATGGTTCGGGCTGTATCCTCCTGGTTGACGACGAGGAGGTAGTCTTGTCAGCCGCCCGCGCAATGCTCACGATGCTCGGATACGAGGTGATCGCCGCCGGCAGCGGCCGGGAGGCGCTGAAGCAGTTCCAAAAATCGGGCCCCATAATCGACCTGGTGCTACTCGACGTCGTCATGCCTGAGATGGGCGGACACGAATGCCTGAGCGAGCTGCTGAAACTGGACCCAGCTGTTCGCGTCATTCTTTGCTCAGGGTACGGTCCGGACAGAAAGGACGAGCAGCTGTCTGTTTGCGGATTCCTCCAGAAGCCCTACCGTCTGCAGGACCTGTCCCTATCGGTGGCAAGGGCGCTGAACCAGGGCCCCGCCTCCGTCCCTCGCGAAGCGACCTCCGGTCCCCTCCCGCAATTCGTATCTTCACGGAAGGGGTAGTTCCGGATCTCTCACACGGCAGGCGGTTTTTTTCTTTCGGAGCCGGGCACGAAAGCGAGGTTCTTGAAAATGTTAACGTGTCTGTGGACAGCCCATGGGACTGGGCGAGCCTCGCGCGGAGGGCGAGATCGAATGGAGCCGCGCACGACAGCGAGCGAAGCGAGCGAGAGTAAGCGGACCACCTGACTCGCTCCACTGCTTCGTGTTTAAATGTCTCGACTTAGCGAATGACTGGTGGTCCGCTTACTCTCGCTCAC
>CAYQYP010000108.1:0-2661 GCA_964421755.1 uncultured Acidobacteriota bacterium | reverse complement strand
CGTCTTCCCTCGTTTTGATGCGTCCGGCAAACCGAATTTCACCGGTGATGACAAGTCGATTTCCTTGCGGGGGTCATTGCGTATCACCACAAAGGGCACGGCTAAGGCCTTCGACATCTTCATCAAGATGAATCCCAAGGACATGCAGTTCGACGGCGCCTTCGCGCTGTAGCGCCACACCGCCCGGCGCCGACTTGTAATGGGCTGATGTCGTGCGGCGGGCGAGATCGAATGGAACCGCGCACGAAAGCGAACAGCAGTGAGCGAGAGTAAGCGGACCACCAATCATTCGCTAAGTCATCTAAATACGAAGCAGTGGAGCGGTCAGGTGGTCCGCTTGCGAGCGAATTTTCAGCGCGTCACTTTTTGCCCAGGATGTCATCCCAGCCCTTGCGGTACTCGGGCCGTTTGATCAAGGGATTTGCCTCGGGCGCATTGGTGGCGCGCATATTCCGGTAATCCCACTCGAGCTTCTTTCCGGCGCGGTAAGCCACGTTGCCCAGGTGGTTCGCCTCGGTCGTCCAACCAGAGTACTGGAAATTCGAACCTGGCACCGGGCCGACGCCCTTGGCGTGGTTGACCCACTCGACATAGTGGCCTGGCGAACGGGGCAGTGTCGCCGGCGGCGTCTTGAAGTCCTTGAACTTCTCCTCGGGCAGCAGTTTCCCGTTGCCGAGCAGCATGCCGTTCTCGCCGATGAAGACCTGTGACCGTGCACCCCAAGCCTCCACCCATCCTGGAGGTTTGCTGTCGCCCTGGTGCCAGACGAGCTTGAGCGCCGGCTGGGAGCCGACCGCCGCGTATTCAAAGACCGCCCTCAAAGTTGCCGGGGCGAGTTCCTTGTGCGGGGTCGGGACATTGGGTGAAACAGCCTCGACCGTCAACGGGGCAAGCACCTTCCCGCCTTTGCCGTCCGGCTGCCAGAGATCGAGCACCGTGTACGGGACGTCGTTGTCGTGACTGCCGAGGTCGCTCATCGTACCGTTTCCGAAGTCCCACCAACGATACCATCGGGGTCCGGGGAAGTAGGTCGCATGGTACGGTCGATACGGCGCGGGGCCGAGCCACAAGTCCCAGCTCATGTGTTCCGGGACCGGCATTTCATCCTTGAAGCGCTCGACAATCTGGATGTCGTTGTAGAAACCATGAGGCTTATCGAACTTCTCGGCGGAAGGAGCGTCCTGCAGCCCCCACGCGCGGCTCGTCCAAACGTGGACTTCACGCACGGGTCCGATCACTGCAGTGTTGAGGACCTCGCGGATCGTGCGCCGGCTCTCAGAGGCGTGCCCCTGGTTGCCCATCTGGGTCGACAGCTTCGGGTATTTGGCGGCAGTTTCGCGGATGAGGCGAGTTTCCCAGATGTTGTAGCAGAGCGGTTTTTCGCAGTAGACGTGCTTGCCGTGCGTGAGCGCGAGGTAAGTCGCAACCGCGTGCGTTTGCTCAGCGACCGATACGACTACGGCATCGAAGTCCTTCGGGTTGTCAAAAACGCGGCGCAAATCTTTGTATGTCTTCGCCTTGGGAAACAGTTTGGACGCTGCGTCGAGATAGTTCTGGTCGACGTCGCAGAGGACCGTGACATTCTCGTCCGGGTGCGGTCCTGCCCCCGGATCGGCTGGGCGTCTCCTCTGTTCTTCGCCGGGGATCATTGTAAGCTGACTCATGTTTGCGCGGCCGCGACCGCCGGCGCCGATAAAGGCAATATTCAGCTTGCTGTTTAGATTCTGGCCCCTCAGCAGTGCGGGCGCCCCTGTGATCGCCGCACCGACTGCGAAGGCCCCGACGACGAATTCTCGGCGGTTCACCTTGGACTGGTGTTTTTCCCTAATGTCGTTCGTCATCTCGCTTCTCCTCTCGGGGTGCCCCATCCCACCATATGTACCTCGACCTCGAGTTTCCTACAAGGCAAAAGTGATCAAGAGCCTCCGGGGGCCGTGTCCAATGAATTGGCTTTTCGAGATACGCGGATAGGGGCGTAACAGGCCGGCGCTCGCACAAAATGCTCGCCAAAACCCCACGGCGAACACGTTCATGAAATCGGCGACGTGTTGCTCGACTGACGTCAAACCAGGATTCCAGCCATATTGAGCGACGGCCGACCAGCCGAGCCAGAATGTCTCGCAATGGAGTCCTGAGTCATCCCAGGCGGCGCCGTACACCCCGACAGGCCGGCCCCGTGCTGTGGAACCGGAAATATCTCTGAAAGTCTGTTCCAGGCGCCCTGGTTCGAGTCTCCCGTCTCGCTCCATTGAAAAGTTATCGGGAAAGAGCAACTCCTCACCCTGCATCGAAGTGTAGATCAGCTGGTTCATGCCCCGCGCCAGTTCTTCGCGCGTCTGAACTTCATCACCGCTCATCACTCCATTGATCAGGTCGGGGGCCAGCAGCCGAATATGCTCGGGCAGGACAGGGTGTTCGACCCAGGCGAGCATCCGGCGACCGCGCGCTGACAGGAAGTCCTGCGCCCGGTTGGCGAACTCGATCCAACGCAGACTGCGGTTTTCGCGGTTGCGCGGCCGTTCGCATTTCGCGCACATGTCCGGGTAGTAAACCTCGTCAGTCGAAACATGGAAGTAGTCGACTCCCGGGGTCGCCTTAATGACGTCCTCGAACATCGAGAAAATCAGCTGGTATTTTCGCTCATCACACAGGCAGCTGATA
>CAYQYP010000107.1:0-21823 GCA_964421755.1 uncultured Acidobacteriota bacterium | reverse complement strand
CTCGCCGTCCCCACACAGATCAGCCCCGTCGCGGGCCTCAGCCCTCCCAGCCGCCGCCCAGGGCTTTGTACAGTTGGACGAGAGCCAGCAACTCGTCCAGGCGAGCTTGTGCGAGACCGAGCTCCGCCTCGAAGTACCGCGTTTCGCTATCCAGCACTTCGAGGTAACTGGTTACGCCTCGTCGGTAGCGCAAGTCGGACAGTTGTGCCGCCTCCTCGGCCGATTGAACAAGTCGCTCCTGTTCGAATCGGAAATCCCGGTTCTTCTTGCGAGCGACCAGCGCGTCAGATACTTCCCGGAACGCCTGTTGAACGCTCTGTTGATAGACGAGCACCGCCTCCTGCTGTTGGGCCTCCGTCAACTGGACACCGGAGCGAAGCCGCCCACCCGTGAAGATCGGCTGGACGGCGGCGCCGACAAGGCTCCAGAGTCCAGCAGGGCCGCTGAGCAGGCTGCTCAGCGCGGTAGTGCGGAAGCCGCTCCCACCCGTCAAAGTCAATTGAGGGAAGTATGCGGCTTTCGCGACACCGATGCGGGCGTTGGCAGCGATTAGTTGGTGCTCCGCATAACGAATGTCCGGCCGGCGTTCGAGAAGTGACGAAGGAAGACCGGCGGGAACTTCCGGGGCACGCGGTTGCTCGGTCAGCTTCAGTCCCCGGCGGACAGCATCCGGATTTTCCGCAAGCAGAATACAGATCGCGTTCTCCTGTTGCTCGATCCGCCGTTGTAGGTTCGGAATCTGCGCAGACGCGGTGTATACGAGTTGTTCAGCCTGTCGCACGTCCAGCCTGGAGCTTGTTCCGAACTGCTCCTGCAGCTTTACCAGCTCGAGCGATGCCTGGCGGGACTTTACGGTGCGCTCGGCTATCTCGAGTTCCAGATCGAGCTCGCGCAGCTGGAAGTAAGCCGTAGCCACATCTGCGATGACCGTTGTGATGACCGCCTGCCGTGCCCATTCGCTGGCCAGGAGCTCGGCGCGCGCCGCCTCGGTCCCCCGGCTATATTTGCCCCAGAAGTCCGCTTCCCAGGAAAGCCCAGCGTTCACTTCGGTCGGGCTCGTCTCAATTGCCGGTATGGGGCCCGAGCTGGGAATCCGCTGGTTCGTTGCAAAGGCCCCTACCGCAAGAGTCGGCATTTGGTCGGCCCGTGTGATGCCTAGCTCGGCCCGGGCCTGGATGATCTTCCTGGCCGCGATCCGGATATCGTAATTCTGCTCGAGGGCCGTGCGAATCAGGTGCTGTAGCTGCTCGTCCTGAAACACCTCCCACCATTTGTGATCGGCGAGTGAACGCAGGCTGGCGGGCTGTAGCACTTCGGTATCGGCTCGAAAGACCTCCGGCGGTTTGACTCTGGGTCGGCTGTAATCGGGGCCGACGCGCTTGGCGCTGCATGCGGCCAGCACGGTGAGTGCGAGAATCAGAAGGACTAATTGCTTCTTCATAAGACTGACTCCATTTAGGAGACCATGCGAAATGCGATTCTGCGGGCGCCAACCGGGCCGAAAAGCGGCGGATTCTGAACAGCGAATCCGCCCTACAACGACTCACCATGCGCAAACGAGCGGTCGTAGGGCGGATTCGCTGTTCAGAATCCGCCGCTTTTCGGCCCGGTTGGCGCCCAAAATCCAGCGCAGGCCGCTATTCCTCAGCAGCGGCGGGGGACCCAAAGCCAAAGGCGCGCTGCCTCGAGTCTAGTCCCCTTTCCGTCGTGGCAACCGCAACGCGTTTCCGGGCCACCAGCATGTAAATGGACGGCACGATGAACAGTGTGAACACGGTGCCGATCACCATGCCGCTGACAAGCATGATGCCGATGCTGTTACGAGCTCCGGCACCAGGACCTGTCGCCAGGATCAGCGGGAAGTGCCCGAATACCGTGGCCGCGCTGGTCATCAGGATGGGTCGAAGCCGCGTGCCCGATGCCTCGATGATCGCGCTCAGCTTGTCCATTCCGTTTCGCTGGAGTTGGTTTGCGAACTCCACGATCAGAATGCCGTTCTTCGATACCAGGCCGACCAGCGTGATTAGTCCGACCTGGCTGTAGATATTCAGCGTCGTAAACCCCAGAAACGAGAACAGCAGGGCGCCTGAGATCGCCAGGGGCACCGAGCCTGCGAGAATGATAAAGGGATCGCGGAAGCTCTCGAACTGTGCCGCGAGGACAAGGTAGATCAGGATCGCCGACAACAGGAAAGTCCCGAGGAACTTGCTGCCTTCGACGCGCAGCTGGCGCGACTCTCCCGCGTAATCGATCGTAAAACCCTGCGGCAGGATCGCACGCGCTTCCTGTTCGAGGAAGGTCAGTGCCTGGTCGAGCGGAACCGGCGGTGGGACCACGCCTTGAATCCGTACTGCGTTGAGCTGCTGGAATTTCTTCAGTTCCCGCGGCTCTGCCGTTGTCTCGAGGTGGGCAAAGGTCGACAAGGGGACCAGCTTGTCATCGGATCCGGTGACATAGATCTGGGTGAGCTGGTCGGGCGTCAAGCGCTCGATCCGCTTGATTTGCGGGATGACCTTGTAACTCCTGCCCTGGATGCTGAACCGGTTGACGTAGTCGCCGCCCACCATTGTGGAGAGGTCCTGGCCCGCCTGGGTAAGGTCCACCCCTTGGGAACGGAGCTTGTCCCGGTCGAAGACAACCCTCGCCTGCGGCTGGTCAAACTTCAGGTCGGAGTCCGCAAAAATGAACAGGCCGCTTTGAAAAGCCTTTTGCACCAGCTGATTCGCGAACTCCTGCAGCTGTTCCGGCTCCGCGGCTGAGGCAATGACGAAATCGACCGGGAAATCCCCACCACCGGGCAGCGGCGGTGGCGTGAGGGGGATAACGCGGATGCCAGCGATCTTGGACAACGGACCCGTGGATTCCACCAGGAGCTCCTGCGCGGTCTTTTCCCGTTCGTCCCAGGGCTTCGTCACCATGCCCCCGAAGCCGCCCGTCGGGAAAGTGATCTGGAAGATGCTCTCGCTTTCGGGAAACGAGCTATACACCTTGTAGACCTCTTCGGCGAAGAGCTTGGTCTGATCGAGAGTGGAGTTGGCGGACGCCTGCAAGACCCCGAAGACGACCCCCTGATCCTCCGCCGGCGCCAGCTCACGCGAGGAGAACATATAGAAGGGGACCATCAGGACTCCTATGATCAACCAGAGAGTGAGCACCACCGGCCGGTACTTCAACGTTCCGGACAGCGTTCGGCTGTAGCGGGAGCGCACGCCGTCGAAACGGCGGTTGATCCAGCCGGCAAACCCGCGCTCCGTGTCTCCAGCGCGCAGCAGCTTGGCGCCCATCATCGGGGAAAGCGTCAGCGCCACTACTCCGGACACGATGACCGCTCCGGACAGCGTGAATGCGAACTCGCGGAAGAGCGCGCCCGTCAGGCCTCCCTGGATGCCGATCGGTGCGTACACCGCCGCCAGGGTGACGGTCATGGCGATGATCGGACCGACCAGTTCGCGGGCTCCATGGATCGCCGCGTCCAATGCGGACTTCCCGCTGTGCAGGTGTCGCTCGACGTTCTCGACCATGACGATGGCGTCGTCAACGACGAGTCCAACGGAAAGTACGATCGCGAGCAGCGTCAGCAGGTTGATCGTGAAGCCAGCGAGGAGCATGAGAAAAACCGCGCCAATCAGCGAGATCGGGATAGCGACCACCGGGATGAGCACCGAGCGCATCGATCCCAGGAAAAGAAAGATTACGAAGATAACGATCAACAGGGTTTCGATCAGGGTGGTTAGTACTTCATCTATCGCATTCTGTATGTACTCGGTCGAGTCGTAAGGAATACCGGCCTTCATGCCGACGGGCAATTGAGCCTGGATCTCGGGGATCGCCTCGCGCACACGCCCGATCACCTCGAGCGAGTTCGCGGTCGGAAGTATCCAGACGCCCATGAAGGTCGCGGTCTCCCCGTTGAATCGAACGTCTTCCTCGTAGTTCTCGGCGCCGAGGACCACGTCCGCGATCTCGCCGAGCCGGACGACAACGCCGTTTTCCTGCTTGACCACCAACTGACGGAACTCCTCCGGCGTGCGCAGGTCGGTGTTGGCGACGAGGTTTACAGAGACCATCGAGCCTTTCGTCCGTCCGAGCGCCGACAAGTAGTTGTTTCGGGCCAATGCCTCTCGCACCGCGGATGGCGAGATGCCAAACGCGGCCATCTGGACCGGCTTCAGCCAGATCCGCATGGCGAACGTCCGGTCGCCGAGGATGTCCGCCCGCTGGACGCCGCTGATGGCGCTCAGCTTGGGCTGCACCACTCGAGTCAGGTAATCGGTGATCTGGTTCTGATCGAGGTTGCTGGATGAGAAGCCGAGGTACATCGCGGCAAACTGATTATCCGCAGTTTCCAGTTCGATGACCGGAGCTTCGGCCTCCGGCGGCAGGTCGTTGCGCACCTGCGCGACCTTCGCCTGGATTTGGGTGAGCGCCGCGTTGGTGTCGTAATTGAGCCGGAGGTGCACGGTGATCGTGCTAAGCCCCTGGGCGCTCGACGATTCCATGTAGTCGATGCCATCGGCGCTGGCGATTACGCGCTCCAGCGGCGTGGTAATGAAGCCCCGCACCAGATCCGCGTTAGCGCCCACGTAAACCGTCGCAACGCGGATGATCGCAATATCGCTGCGCGGGTACTGCCTCACGCTCAGAGAACGAATTGCCTGTAGACCCGCGATGAGGATGACCAGGCTGACAACCGTCGCCAGCACCGGGCGCTTGATAAAAAGATCAGTGAACCGCATCTCAATTGTCCTCCGGGTTCGGAGACTTCTTGTTGGCGGGCTGAACCTCGTTATTCACGAGCACGGCCGCGCCGTTACGGAGTTTGAAGGCCCCGGAAGTCACTACTTCTTCATTTGGTTTGAGCCCTGAGAGGACAGCGACCTGATCGCCCCGCGCGCCCCCGAGGGTGACAAACTGCTGGCGAACGCCGCGATAAGTCTTGCCTTTCGGGTCCTTGAGCTCGTCGACAACGAAGACAGAATCGCCGTACGGTGCGTAGCTGATCGCCGATGCAGGCAAAGAAACCACCGGACGGCTCGCTCCCAGCAAGACGTCGACTTCCACAAACATTCCCGGGCGCAGCGTGCCGCGCGGATTGGACAGCGTCGCCTGGATCTGCGCGTTCCGGGTCGCCTCGTCCACCACTGCATTGAGGGCTGTGATCCGTCCCACAAATTTGGAACCTGACTGGTTCCCGGTGGTAACCCGTACCGTGCGGCCGATATGCATCTGTTGAGCGTCCTGCTGCGGAACCCCGAAATTCACATAGATCGGATCGAGGGCCTGCAGGGAGACGACGCCATCGCCGCCCGACAAATACTGGCCGAGGTTCACCTGGCGAATCCCCAGAATCCCTGAGAACGGCGCAAGGATCGTCTTGCGGGCGATCGTCGCCCGGATCTCCGCGACTCTCGCCTCCGTCCGCTTCTTCTCGGCAGCTGCCTGGTCGTACTGTGCTCGCGCGATCCCGCCCTGGTTGACCAGCCCTTCCATCCGGTCATAGTTGAGAATCGCCAGATCTCGCTCCGCCTCCGCTGCGACCAGCTGAGCCTGTTCCTGCTGGGTATCGAGTTGAACGAGCAGATCACCCTGGTTCACCGAGCCGCCGGACTCGAACCCGATCCTCTGAACGATGCCTGGAAGATCAGCGCTGACGGTCACGCCCTGGACTGCAGCCACGGTGCCGATGGCGCTCAGCGTCTTCGGCCACCTCTCCTGCTGGGCGATGATGGTTGTCACGGCTTCCGGGGGTGGTTGAAAGGCTGCTGCCTGCCCGATGGCCTGCTGTATTTGCGTGAATTTGAGAAAGCCGAGGGCCGCGAGGAAGACGGCCGTCACAGCCAGCATCAGGATCATTCGTTTCGCCATGAGTAACTCCTTACTTCTTGCGTCGCGATCACTTAGAAGCCCGTTGTCCAACCACGGATTTTCACCGATTCTCACGGCTGAAATCTTCGCAGTCACTGACGACGTAGCTGGTGCGTCCGTTTGATCGGAGGGCCCGACCGAGCTTGTCCAGAAGATACCTGGTGCACATGCCGCAGGTGATGAACTGCGCGCCCTCCTTCATCATCGCCTTGAGAACCTCTTGCCCGCTTTCATCGATGAACGTCACCTCACTCAGATCAACCACGCACTTGCGTCCCCGCCGTTCTTCTTGTCTTTTCTCCCAGTTAAGCTGCAACTCGGGGATCCAAGGTCCGGCGAGTCGTCCTTGGAGAACCCAGCGCTGTTCGGAAGCGGTATCGTTGATCGCGATTCTGAGCATTACGTCTCCTGTTTGGCGTCAGTAGCTGCAAGCGGGGGGCCAAGCTTGGCTGGCACCCCCGGCAGACGCAAAAAGCTTTATCAGCCTGACAGATACAGGAGCCGTGTCGATCATGTTGCCTCGCTGGTGCCAACGGGAAAATGCTAACGGGCTGGCAGTGTGCCAACCGGCTGGCACGACGGATTGCTTGCTCGCGACCATGACTTCTGGTCCTCTGCCAAACAATCGAACGGCGGGTCACGAAATCGACAGGAAAACAGAAATATGTGGACTGCAGCGGCAGAGGGCTGCACTTTAGGGTTTAGCCACTTTATCCCCTGGCGGGGCGGGAGATGCCGAGGCGGCGCATTCTGAACTGGAGGGTGGAGCGCTTCATCCCCAACCGGGCCGCCGCGCCGTTTGCGCCACCCAACACCCAGTTGGTCTGCTCCAGAGCCGCCAGGATGTGTTTGCGTTGGGCGTCCTCAAGCGTGCCCCCGTTCGTGGAAGCGTTTGCCGTCGCACTGGTTTTCAGATCGGACAACGGCACTTTCAAGACCGGTCCCGTGGACAGAATCACCGCCCGCTCGATGACATTCTGCAACTCCCGGACGTTGCCCGGCCAGTGGTACTGCGTCAATACCTTCATCGTCTCCGAGTGGATCGTTTCGACCGACTTCTTCATGCGGCGAGCAAAATGGTCGGCAAAATGCCGAACCAGAAGCGGTATATCGGCACGGCGCTCCCGCAGGGGAGGCATGTGTATCGGGAAGACATTGAGCCGATAGTAGAGATCCCCACGGAATTCCTGCCTCTCCACCATGGCGGCCAAGTCCCGGTTAGTAGCGGCGATCAGCCGAGAGTCGCTCCGAAGCGTGCGCGTGCTTCCCAGCCGCTCGAATTCGCGCTCCTGCAGGACCCGAAGCAGCTTCGGCTGCAATTCGAGCGGGATCTCGCCGATTTCGTCCAGGAAAACAGTCCCCCGGTGGGCGAGCTCGAATCGACCGATCCGCTGCACGATGGCGCCGGTGAACGCACCTTTTTCGTGCCCGAATAGCTCGCTCTCCAACAAACCGGTGGGAATGGCGGCACAATTGAGTTTCACGAAAGAATTGTCGTGGCGGGGGCTGAGATTGTGAATCGCGCGGGCGATCAGTTCCTTTCCCGTGCCCGTCTCGCCGTAAATGAGCACGGTCGAATCGGTTCGCGCCACCGTCTCCGCCAGCTTCAGCACCCGGCCGAGCGCCGGGCTTACGCCGATGATGTCCTCGAAGTTCATCTCGCTGCGGATTTCGTCTTCGAGGTACAACTTCTCTTGAGCGAGTTGATCTTTCAGCTGCGCAAGTTCCAAAACGATGTCGCTATTCACATCGAGAAGTTGCTTCAGCCGGTCTCTTTCTTGCTGCAGCTCTTCGCGGGCTCGGCGAGAGGCCTCGAAGTTCCGGGCGCCGTCAATCGCGAGGGCAACCACGTCGGCGACGATCCGCAGGAGGCGCACCTCCTCGTCGGAATACGCGGAGGGCTCCATGCTGCCGAAGCCCAGTGCGCCGAGCCGGCCATGCGCGGTCGTGAGAGGAATCGAACAGGTCGACTGAATGCCGTGCTTCATGAGGAACCGCGCCAAACGGGGGAAACGAGTTTCTTTTTTGAGTTGAGGAATGACGAGCGGCTGCTGGTGCTGGTAGACCCACCACGCGAACATCTCCTCGGTCTCGAGCTCGGGTTTCGGAAGCACGCGATAGGGGTCGCTCCCGTCCAACAAGTTCAGGCACAGCTTATGGGTCGCCGCGTCGTACATCACGACTGCGATGTAGTCGAACTGAACGACACAGCGCAGTTCGCTTGCCAGATTTCGGAACAATTCTTTGCAGTCACGGTGCGCGCTGATTGCCTGCGAGACGCGAATGAGGGTCTCATATCGGGCGGCCAGTGACTGTTCTGTAGTTGCTTGCAGCGTCTGACTCACGATCCAGCCAATTTAACCTTTGCTATTGGCGATATTCGGCGTTGGTTAAGAACTGGTGGTGAACGTCCGTATCGATACAATACGCTTCCGCCGGAGCGGAAGTTCACCGATTCATCAATAAAACTAAGTTATTGCCTAAACTATTATCAGAATCGATGTGCGGGCAGTCAAGCCGCCAGCGTTGGCGCGGCTCGGCGGGAGCAGTCGAGGGGTAAAGGAGGCTCGGAAGACCCGCCCAAGGACCGCATAGACCTCAGGGACCTCAAGGGCAACAACCACGGCAGCGCCTAGTGTCTTTAAGTCCTTGTTGTCCTTGTGGTCCTTGAGGTCACTGAGGCTCCTTGGGACGGATCAGACGCCCTGAGGATCCAGGCGCTTTCATGCCGCGTGAAGCCGATTCTCGTCGCCGGGAACTTCTCCGGCGAGGTTGTTATAATGCGGATAACCCTGAACCATTCGCAGCGAAGCGAAAATCACCAGTTGTGGAGTGAACATCACCCGAAATGGGGAGAATGCAGGATCCGCTGATCATTACCGGTAAGCGAAAGAGCCGAACCCACGGGGGCGATTCGTCTCCCGGTCTAATAGGACGCAAACTCGGTTCCTACCAGGTTCTTGCCCTGCTGGGAGCGGGGGGAATGGGAGAGGTCTACAGAGCGCGGGATACTCGGCTAAACCGAACGGTGGCGTTAAAGGTGCTCAATGCCGACCGTGCGCTCAACCGCGAAGCGACCAGCAGGTTTACCCGCGAGGCGAAGGCGGCTTCTGCCTTGAATCACCCGAACATCTGCACCATCTATGAAATTGGCGATTCCCAAGGCATTCGCTTCATTGCGATGGAACACGTCGAAGGCACTGTTCTGTCCGATTGGGCCGCGGAAAAACAGCGCGATATCACTTCGATCCTGGACATCGGGACTCACCTGGCCGACGCTCTTGACGAGGCTCACGGGAAGGGAGTCATTCATCGCGATATCAAGCCGGGTAACCTGATCGTAACCCCGCGCGGCGTTGTCAAGATACTCGATTTCGGACTCGCGAAGATCAGGCCGAGCGAAGACCAGGGGGTCAATTCCGGGGCGGCGACCTCCACGCCCACGCAGCAAGGCGTTGTACTGGGCACCGTCGACTATATGAGCCCCGAACAGGTTCTCGGCCAGCAGCTGGATGCACGGACTGACATATTCAGCCTCGGCGCTGTGCTGTATGAGTTGGTGAGTGGACATCGCCCGTTTACCGGGTCCGCCGCGACTCAGACAATGGCGAACATACTGCACGCCGAACCAGAGCCGCTTCCGCTGGACGTCCCGAGCGAGCTGGTAAGAATCATCCGGAAATGCCTCGAGAAGGATCGGGAGCTGCGCTACCAGTCAGCCGGCGACCTGCTGTTGGACCTCAGCCGTCTGAAGCGGGCAATCGATTCGGGCGCGTACCCGGCGTTTTCGAAGCGTGGACTTGGGACGGCGGCGACCTGGGGCATCGTATTGTCCTCGATCGCCCTGATGGGTGCCCTGATCTATTGGCTGGTCTTTCTCGGTTCTGACCGACAAGGCGGCTCGGAGGCGCCCCTCGCTTTTGTCCCACTCACCAGCTATGCGGGATCGGAGTCATTTCCCAGTTTTTCACCGGATGGCACTCTGATCGCTTTTGACTGGGACGGGGAGAAACAGGCGAATAAAGATATCTATATCAAGCAACTTGATTCCGACGGTTATTCCCGTCTGACCGACCACGAGGGGTGGGACAGCGATGCTGCCTGGTCGCCGGATGGGCGTTCGATTGCCTTCATCCGAGAGACCGGTTCGGGTGAATATGCGGTTGTTTTGAAACCGCCGCTGGGTGGACGCGAGCGGGCAATCGCCGAGGTCCGGTTCCAACTGTATCTGTTGTGGAATCGAAACGTCGCCTGGCATCCCGGTGGCAAATGGCTCGTAGTCCCGGATAGCGGCGTCAAGGCCGGACCGGCCGGGTTGTTCCTGATATCGGTTGAGTCCGGAGAGAAGCGGCGTCTGACCGAACCACCCCCGGACTTCGCGGGCGATTCAGGCCCCGCCTTCTCTCCCGATGGCCGCAGCCTCGCCTTTGCCCGATATGTCAGCGAGAATGTGTCAGACGTCCACCTGTTGAGCCTGGACGATCAGCTCGCTGCTTTAAGTGAGCCTGTTCCCGTTACTTCGGACCATCGCAGCTACGGTCCGGAATGGGCTCGCGACGGCAAGGAGATCTTCTATGTCTCGGGCTCGCGGCATAGCCCTGCGCTGTGGCGTTTGGATCCCCGCAATCCCGCCAATCGGCGGCCGTTGCCGGGAATGCACCGCTCCTTTGGCCCGGCTTTTTCCCCGGATGGAAACCGCCTGGCGTTTGCGCAGCTTCTCACCGACGTCAATATCTGGCAAATCGAAGTAGGGGATTCGGGGTCTCCTCGCTCCTTGCCGGTGAACCTGATCTCTTCGACCTATGTCGATCACACGCCGCAGTTTTCTCCAGACGGCAGCATGATCGCATTCTCATCCTATCGTTCCGGAAGCCCCGAGATCTGGGTGTGCCGGGCGGACGGCTCGGGTGCCTTCCAGCTGACTTCGTTTCGCGGTCCGGAAACCGACCTGCCGGCTTGGTCTCCGGATGGGAAGACGATCGTTTTCGGATCCCGCGCGGCGGGCTCGGATGACATCTACTTCGTACCGGCCCGGGGCGGGCAGGTGCGAAAGCTGACCGATGATTCCTCGGATGATAAGGGACCAAGCTACTCGAGAGACGGTAGATGGATCTACTTCAGCTCGAACCGGAGCGGGGAGCGACAGATCTGGAAGATGCCAGCGGGGGGCGGTACGCCTGTGCAGGTGACCAGAAATGGCGGCATCCTTCCCGCCGAGTCAGTCGATCGACGAGATATTTACTATGTCAAAGAGACGTCGGGACACTACTTCAGCTCGCTCTGGCGAATGCCGGTGGAAGGCGGCGAGGAAACCAAGGTCCTGAACACTGTCTATGGGAACGACTATGCGTTGGCAAGCGGGGGCATCTACTTCATCCCCCATCCCTCCCCCGACTGGTCAATCGACTTCTTCAGCTTTGAGACGCAGAAAACAAAGCGTTTTGCACCCCTGGCCAAGCGCGCTGCGTGGGGTTTTTCGATGTCGTCCGACGAGCGGCGGTTCTTGTACGCACAATTCGACACAGAAGGATTCGACCTGGTGCTGGTCGAAGAGACGCGGTAGTTCCGAGTTGCGCTGCCGACAAGATACAGGTCCTATTCAACCCGTAATGCGACGATCGGATTCACCTTGCTCGCCCGGCGCGCCGGGAAATAACAGGCAGCCATCGCGACCAGGGCGAGCAGCACCACCACAAGCAGGTAGATAAACGGACTGACGGTGACGGTGCCGAACATCACGGTGGGCAGCACGCGGCTGAGGAGCACCGATAGCGTAAGCCCTATCCCGAGGCCGATCAGGATCAAGTTCAAGCCCTGGCGCATTATCTGACGGAGTACGTCGGTTCGCCTCGCGCCCAGGGCCATCCGTATGCCGATCTCCGCGGTCCTTTGGGACGTGAAATGGGACATGATGCCGTAAACACCGGCCGCCGCGATCAGGCAGCCGAGTATCGCAAAACTGGCCATCAGACCAGTCAGAAACCGGTTGCCGACCATAGAGTGGTCAATGAACTGTTCCATGGTCTGGAAATTTGAAGCCGCCTCATTCGGACCGATCCTGTGGACGGCGGTTCGCACATCCTTGATCAGCGATTCCGGCGATCGCGGGCCGTGGATCACGCACTGCATCGAAGTCGGACAATCCTGAAGGTATGAGACGGCCACTTCCAGGGGTTGCCGATTGATCGACCTTAACGCCGTCGTCACGTCCCCCATCACCCCAATGATTGTATGAGGCGTCCCATTGATGCTGATGACCTCTCCTATCGGGTTCTTACTTTTCCAGTAAGCGGAGGCCGCCTGCTGGCCGACCAGGGCTACCCTGGGCGCCAGATGGTGATCGAAGTCGTTGAACGCCCTGCCAGTCAGCAGCGGGATCTGGAGCGCCTTGAAATACCCGGGGCTCACGACCCGGCAATCAACCCAGTCTCCCGGAAGCTTGTCAACGGGCACGGAATCGTCGGCAATCCCGAGTGTCAGCTTCGCGCGTGCGGGAGAAAAGACGCCTGGGACGGTGCTCGTCAACCCGACGGACTCGACACCAGCAACATCCTCGATGCTGCCGAGCACCCGGCTGAAGTACTGCGCCCGGGAAGCCGGCGTCGGGAACCTCTGTTCCGCGACACTCAGGTTGCCGGTTACAACTCTTTCAACCCGGAACCCCGGATCATCCACCTGCCTCATTATCTGGGAGTACGTTCGGATGTACAGCCCCACGGTGACGAGCAGCACGCAGGCGACGGTCAGCTCGGAAACCACCAGAGCCTTGGCCAGCCGGCTCTTTCTCACGCCACTCCCTCTCGAGGCGCCTCCCTCCTTGAGCGCACTGTTCAGGTCGACCTTCGAGGTCCTCCAGGCTGGGATCACGCCGAAAACCATCGCCGTGACAAACCCGAGGACGATTGAAAACTGAACGGTGGTCCAATCGAGCTCGAAACGCTCGATCCCCAACCCCATGAATATGTCTCCACTGAAACGATTGATCAGCTGCAGCGCCCAGTACGCAAGCACGAGGGCTGCGGCGGCGCCAACGACGCCGAGGACCAGGCTTTCCGTGAGAAGTTGGTGGACCAGCCTCAGGCGCGTCGCGCCGAGCGCTCGCCTGAGCGCCATCTCCTTGCGCCGGTTGACACCATTCGCGAGCACCAGGTTGGCCACGTTGGCGCAGGCGACCAGAAGGACAGCGAGTACCAGCAGCGCGAGTACCCGAGGTCCTGCTCCGACCGTGCTCAACCAGAGCTGGCGAATGGTCTGCACCCTGACGCCTCTCCCTGAATTGGAGGCGGGGTATTGCGACGCGATCCTGGCCGCAATTACTTCCATCTCTTCCCGAGCCGCTTCGGCCTGCACGCCGCGGCGGGGCCGGGCGACGACCTCGACGAACGCATTTGACCTGTCTGTCAGTTCATCCCTGCCGATGAGCGGGACCCACATCCCAGCCCCGCGACCCTGAAGCGAGAATGAGCGAAAGTTACGGGGCATGACTCCGACGATCATGCCGGGCTGGCCATCGACCACGACCTCGGTTCCGCAGATGTCGGGACGCGCGGCGAATCTTCGTTCCCAGTAACCGTGACTGATGACTACTGCTATCGGCGACCCGAGCTTGAAATCGTGCGCGGCCAGTGTGCGACCGAAGAGGGGAGCGACGCCGAGCGCCGGAAAGAAATCGAGAGAGACCGAGGTGGTCATAAGTCGCTCAACAGTCTCGCCCTCCCTCAGGTTGAAGAAGTCGGTTCGATAGGCTGCCATGTGGGAGAAGGAGCGACTCATCGTGCGCCACTCCTCGAAGTTCGGGTAGCTGACAGGCAGCAAAGAACCGCCTTGGTTATCGGTCTCGTTCAAAACCAGAAGCTTTTCCGCTTCCTTGTACGGAGCTGGATGAAAGATGACGGCATCGAGCAGAGTGAAGATGGCCGCATTCGGGCCCATCGCGATGGCCAGGATCAAAACCACAGATAGCGAAAAACCTGGGTTCTTGAAGATGCTGCGGACACTGTAACGAAGATCCTTGATCAGGTTTCGCATTTTTCCTCCCCGTCCAGTGGACTCGAAGCACGGCGGATGCCAAATCAGCTCGCCGTCGCGCGCGGCTCCTTCCGATCGCGATATCGCTTCATTGAGCCTCAGCGCATGGATGCATTCGATCAACAATGCCCACGGATGCGACCACCCACCCCAGAAGCCGGCCGAGGAGTCCCAAGAGTGGGATTGGGACGTCCGAAAACGGTCGGACTGCAGCACATGCGGTCGAAGGCACCGGTCCGGCTACCCCACGTCCACTGCCTTTCGTACGACGTCGTTCTCGAAGGCTATTGCGCGCGCGGCATTTTTCGTCCTGTTGTTCTTCACTTCTATCTGCTTGCTTGCTGCCCCCTGTACTTGGATGAAGGTCGCGCAACCCTCGGTGGCCCGCGAATCGTGGACGATCCCCTCCGCTGACTGATCGAGAATGACGGCAGGTGAGTCGCCCGTCTTGAGTCCCTGGCGGCCGGAGAAGGAATCGATCTCGAAATCGGAGACGTTCCTTAAGACCAGCGCGCTCTGCCATTTTGCTTCGGACTCTTCCTCGGCCCAGGCGATCGAAACATCGCGGAGCAGTAAGCCACGGATCCCCTGTAACCTCATGGCATCCGTGGCTCGCTTGTCCTTCGAATTCTCGGGATTCATGAACAGCTGCACTCCGGACATCCTGATGTTCTGAAGAGGCCGCTCCGGGTGACCGGTTAAGGTACTCGTTCCACGAACCCGCGCAACTACGTTGTCGACGACAATATCCTTGATTGTCCCCAATCGAGAGGAGGCGGCCCTCTTCTTGAGAACGAACTTGCACATCTCGGAACTGCCCCACCAGTTCCAGTGCCGCCGGTTCGTCTCGATGGTCAGGTTGCTGAATAGGACATCGCTGACCGTGGCTCCGTCCTGGACGTTGATCCCGAACCCCTTGTTTGAATTTCGGATGACACAGTTGCTGAAGACCACATTTCGAATATCTGCGTGGGTTTCAGTCCCGATCATCAGGGCGGTCGACGACGATGCCAGGATGCAATTTGTCACAAGCACGTTTTCGACCGGGTTCGCGTGGTCAGCGTTGCCGCGGGGTATTGACTTGAGCACGATTGCGTCGTCAGCCGTGACGATGACCGAATCCGAGATCGTAACGTTACGCGACGAGACGATATCGATTCCGTCAGCGTTCACGCCCTTTTCCAGGTCTGAATAAATGTAAACGCCTCGGACGAACACCCGGTCGCAGTCGTTCATACGCACGGTCCAGAGCGGCGAGTTGACGATCGAGACGTCACGCATCAAGACGTTGGTGCAATTGTTCAGAATGAACATGTACGTCTGCATGCCGGTGCGGTAGTAGCGTCGCATATCGATCCCGGCTTTGCGGGCGATCTCCATTTCCTCGAGGATTTCCACATCCCGGTCGCGCATTTCCACGAAAACGTATTGGGCGAGCCCGTCCAGGACCCCTTTGCCGACGACCGAGATGTTCTTCGCGTTTTCGGCGAAGATCATCGTTCGAGGTCTCGTCGTGAAATCTGAGCTGGCCTGGCTGAGCAGGAAAGTCGCGCCCGCTTCGAGATGCAGCGTGACGTTGTCCTTCAGCTGTATCGTTCCGACTGTGTACTGACCGGGCGGCACGTAGACCGTGCCTCCTCCGGCAGTCGCACAAGCATCGACAGCCGCCCGTATCGACGCGGTGGCGTTGTCCTCCCGCTTTCCGGAAGCGCCGAACCTCCGGACGTCGAAAAACGAACTTGCGGTCACACCGGCTGCCTCTGATTGTGCGAACGCGGGTGTTGCGGACAATGAGCCAGCGGCGAGGATGCAAGAACCGTGGCTGAGGATAGAACGACGACTCGGCTTTCGGGGTGTATGGTCCATGAGCCGCGGATTATAAGGCAAGTCGGCTCACAGCAGGTCCGACTTCCGTAGGTCCGACATCTTGCTCGTGCTCCGGGGCACGATGCAGCCGCTGCCGAGCCGCACAGAACCGCAAACGGAGCGCCTTTTGCGAAGTGCGCGGATTGTAGCCGGGAGCGACCACGTCGGAGCCAGGCTGCAGCTTGCGGGGAGAATCCGCGCACTTCGCAAAAAGCGCTGCGTTTGCGGTTCTGTACCGCTCGACGACCCGGATGGGCAGAGTCCCGTAGTCCGACTTCCAAGTCGGACATTGCCTTTCTCGCTTGGTCGTGCGGTTAGAAACGTCCGACTTGGAAGTCGGACCTACGGAAGTCTACGGCAATCTAACGTCTGCCCCGGTCGCGTCGTCCGGGAAGCTTCGCCGGTTCGCATCTCAGGGTTGAGGGAAAGGCGGCTTGGCGCTGAAGGTCGGTGAGCGGAATGCCCGGGTTGATGATCTGGTAGGTTCTCCGAAGCAGGTCCAGGTTGGCCGCCTCGCCAAAGGCCTGGAAATGTGAGCTCACGTCTCCTTCCTGGTTGAAGTCAATATCGATGACCTTCCATCGGAAGGATATGCACGAGTAATCGAAGGCATCCAGTCGGACCACCCGTGTGACGGGCGTTTCTGCTGTCTTGAAGTGAATCTGCCGGTTGGCGACGTCAAAAACGATCGTCCACTGAGTACTGCTCTGGGAGACCGAGAAGAGAGCATCGAATGCGAAATCGACCGCGGAGTCGGACCCGGGCTGGTAGCCACGCAGCCAGTCTGCCAGCCGAACGAAGCGGGCGAGCGAGGCCGAGGAGGTCGGGATGGCCAGGCCACCCCCGAATCCCTGGTATTGCCGCAGATTCTGAACGCTCTCGTCGTAGCGGCTGTTGGTAAGTACCGGGACGGGCAGGCTTTCACCCCGACTTGCGACCATCCTCCCGTCAAGGAACTCGATTGCGGCCGCATTGCCGAGGGCGTCGCAGACCAGGAAATGCAATGGTGAACTGTTGGGCGAAATCCGGACGGTCTGGTCCGTCTGGATGACCTCCTCGACAGTCGCGCAGTTATCGAGCTGGTACTGTATCCAGGATAGGCCTCCGAGTGCCGGACGCTCATCCGGCGCGGGATAGCGTGTGGCGTCAAGCCACATCAGCGTGACCACCAGGCCGGCCTCGTTCATCCCGTCAGTCGGCAGTTCCTTGCCGTACTGGTTGAAAGTGATGCTGCCGAATCTCGAGACCCAGGACGGAAGAGTGCCGACCTGCGTATACGACGGCCGTTTTCGGACGTTCCGCTGATTCACAAGGACCAGGCCGGACCCGACTCGCCAGTCGTAGTTACGCCCCATTAACAGCTGATCGCCGCTGCGCAGCACGAAAGTGCTGCAGGGACGCAACTCGGTAAACATCGCAACCACGATCGCCAGGACGAAGGCGAGCCACCGAGCCATCCTGGGTGAGTGAATACTCGATCGTGCTCTCATCATTGGCTATCCGAAGACTCATCCGCGAAGACGAAACCGCTGGATTGTTTACCACAAACCGGGTAAGGGGCACTAGCGGTCGGCGAGAAAAGATATGGTCCAGGACGCCATACCGTGCTTAACGCCTACTCGGGAGACTGCCGGATTTGTGTCGTCCAGCTGTTCGTCGGTATGAGCCGATTGTGGACGTCCGGGTGGGCCTTTTCCGTTTGGTAATTCCAAATAAGTTGAGGGACAACCAGGTTTTCCGACTGACCAACTGACCGTTCCCAAAGGTGTCTGGTCTGTTGGTCAGTGTCTTACCTCCCTGGTTCCCCCTATCACTTCCGGCTTTGCCCTAGACATACCGCCTGACGCGTTGGCAATAGGCTTCGTAGTCCTGCCCGAAGACGTCCCGCAGATGTCGCTCCTCTGCCCTGACGATCGCGTGGTGAACCGCGATAATGAGGACGGCAAGGACCAGAAGGATCGGATTCGCACAATAGAGCCCTGAGGCAATCAAAGTCGCGAACATCCCGACATACATAGGATTGCGGCTGAGGCAGAACAGGCCATTAACCCTCAGGTTCGTGCCCTCTTTGGCTGAGCCAATCCTGAAGGAATCGCCGAGCCCCAAGCGGCCGACCAGCAGCAGGATGAATCCGCTAACCCAGAGTCCGAGAGACAGCCATCTGATCGCACTGGGTATTTTCACCAGGGACAGATCGATACCCCAGGTGTGAATTACCATCGCTGCCCAGACGAGAAGAATCGAATACTTGCTGAAATAGTACGGTCGGCGGTCGATCGGCGGCGTACCATCCACGTCAATACCACGGCGGCGAAGCAGCGCGCCTCCGCCAAAAAGGAGAATCAGGAAGAGGACGGGAAGTACTGTGACAATAAGGGGTTCAATCACGCTCGACTCCTGTCATCGACGTGCCCCATGATAATGCTAGGACAAGAAGAAGTTAACTAGGTTTTGCACCTACGAGGTCCCGGAATGGTCCAAAAGAACACCGCCGCCTGCACGGTGATCGAATACCCAAGACACCGGCTTCCTACTGTCGACTATCTAAGCGTCGCACGTGGAAAGCCGCTCATCCATCTCTTCATGGAAGCGGATGTCACCCTGGCACGTACCCGGCTGCGCGCCTACCGGAGACAGACGGGTCAGGGCGTATCCTTCACCGCGTTTATCGTCGGATGCCTTGCCCGAGCGGTGGATGAGAACAAGCGAGTGCAGGGCTATCGGAAACGCAGGAAGTTGGTGGTTTTCGATGATGTCGACATTTGCGTGATCGTTGAACAGCCAGTCGAGGAAACACGATTGCCCGTGCCCCACGTGATTCGCGGAGCCAATCACCGGGATCTGCTCGGGATCCACTCCGAAATCCGGCGGTTTCAGGAGGCTGGGGCACAAGACGCAGACCCTTGGCGCCTGTCACGCTTTTATCCCTTCTTCCCTGGTTTCCTCAGGCGGCTTTTCTGGCGCGCGCTTTTTTCTAACCCGTGGTGGATCAAGAGGGTTCCGGGCACGGTGTGCGTCACTGCTGCCGGAATGTTCGGCAAGGGGCGCGGCTGGGGGATACCGATATCGGCCTACACCCTGACTCTAACGGTCGGCGGGATCGGTTCCGCGCTGGAAATTCACGGAGACCGACCTGTCAGGCGGGAGTACCTGAGCCTTACCCTCAGCTTCGATCACGAGATCGTCGATGGGGCTCCAGCGGCACGGTTCGCCAGCCGTCTGCGCGAACTGATCGAATCGGCACATGGGTTGGACGCTTCTTGATTCGGTAGGTCCGACTTCCGAGTCGGGCATGTCCGCGTTTCGTTTCGGGGGACAGGATTACTTAATTCTCAGCCCGCCATCTCACGAGTCTAATGTCCTTGCAGTGCCAGGAATGCGGGGACGTCAGTGAAAAAGACCTTTGGCTGTTCCATCCATGGGAAATGGCCGGCCTTTTCGATCACCAGCAACTTCGAGTTCTTCAGGCAGAAGTGAATGTGCTTCGCGGTGACCGGCGAGCAGGTCATGTCGTCGGCGCCGACCACGACGAGAGCCGGAGCTTCGACCTTTTCCAGGCAGGCGCGCATCGAATAATTCCGGCCTCCGCGTCCGGATGCCCCCTGGGCCTTCCAGGCCTCCAGGGAGAAGGTGGTCGCGGCGAAGACCTCCTGGAAGGCTGCCGCCTTCGTTACGTCGCTCCAGAAGAGCGGCAGACCTTTCACCATCCTGTCCTTCAATTCGGCGTCGGATTCGGGACGGATCCGGAAGGATTTTTCGGCCTCCACGAAAGCAGGGTCGCTGCGCCGCGCCTGCCGAGGATCCTCCAATTCGCCGGTCAGCGCCGGATCGAATCCTCCGAAGCCGTCGATGACGAGGAGGCCGTTGAGGCGATCCGGGTGCTGGCAGGCATAGCGCAGGGCAAGGGAACCGCCTTCGGAATGTCCCGCTACCCAGACCTTTTCCTGTCCGAGATGAGCGCGCAGGGCATCGAGGTCCGCGATCAGCTGATCCCAGGTGTAGTCGGTCAAGTTTCCCGCGCGTTGGGAACGGCCGGTTCCCCGGCAGTCGAGATAGACCATCGTCATGGTCTTCTCCAGTTCCTGCATGCTCATGAAGTAGAGATCCGAGCTGGGGCCCCAGGCGGGATTGGGCATCAGGCATACCGGTCCCGAGCCGGAGACCTTGTACCAGAGGCGCAAGCCGTTGAGCTCAGCCGTAAACTCGCCGGAATCAAGCGCGAGGCCGTTGGAAAGCATGAGGATGAAGAGCACCGTGACTGGGATAAGCTTCCGTTTCATAGCATACTAAACGGATCAGATCCAAGCCGGGTTCCCTGCTTCGAGATTTCTTTATCTGCCTCCAGCCGATACATGGTGACCGGGAACGCAGGTCGGGCGGCGTTGTTACCGGCGGGCCGTTCCCTGCCGCCCTCTGAAGTTCTCCGTGGTGCTCGATTGGCGGATCTCGACGACCTGATCTGCAATGATCACAGACCCCGTCCGCGTCCCCGTCCCGGAATAGGGCTCAATCCTGAGCAGCACGGTGCCGTTCCCCCGGCCTCCGGGCACCGAGGCGAGCTTGACCCATGGGGCGAGCGAGACCGCGTTCCATGAGCAGTTCGGGGCCGTGAATACCTGTACTCGGGGATGGGCACCCCCGGAAGGGGGAGGCCGAAACGAGCATCGTTCACCTGGTGACTCTCGCATAACGGGGTAAGTTCCCGCTTTCTTTGCCGCCATTTCCACCTTCACATCGAGTTTGGTACAGCGGGATACCTTGAATTGACGCAATTTCAAGCTCCGTTCCCTCGGAGGCCTGCTCTTTTGCTGCGAGCGGAGCGCCGGTTTGCTTGACAGGCTTTCGATGCCCGTGGTACAGCACCGATCGAAAGAAGGACGACATGAAATCACGACTGATCCACTTGGCGATGATGTTGTTTGCACTCTGTGCCACCTCGCATGCTGCCGGCGAAACCCTGATGGCCGGAGCCCAGGAGCCCACCCCGCCTCCCCGTAGACCGGGAGGGTTTGGCGGACCCATCGAGCTGGGACCGGACGACAAACCGGCGTTTCCCGATCCTCCGGCGGGGTTCGACGTAAAGCGAGAGGACATTCCCCATGGCCGGCTGGAGATGATCGAATACGACTCCAAGACTGTCGGTACGAGGCGCAAGATGCTTGTTTACACGCCACCCGGGTACTCCGCCGATCGCAAGTACCCGGTCCTCTACCTCCTCCATGGGATTGGCGGTGACGAAACTGAATGGCAGCGGTTTGCGGTGCCCGAGGTCCTCTTCGACAACTTGCTGGCCGACGGCAAAATCGTTCCCATGATCATCGTGATGCCGAATGGTCGAGCACAAGCCAATGACCGGGCGGAAGGCAATGTTATGGCTTCGGCCCCCGCGTTCGCCAAATTCGAGCAGGATCTGCTGCATGATGTGATCCCCGCAATTGAAACCCGGTACTCGGTCCAGGCGGACCGCGAACACCGGGGGCTCGCCGGACTTTCGATGGGGGGTGGCCAGTCACTGAACTTCGGGCTGGGCCATCTGGACACGTTTGCCTGGGTTGGCGGATTCTCTTCAGCGCCAAACACCAAACCGCCGGAGGAGCTTGTACCCGATCCCGAGGCAGCCCGGCGGCAGCTGAAGCTTCTGTACCTGTCGTGCGGGAACAAGGACGGCCTGATCAGAATCAGCCAACGAGTGCACGCCTATCTGAAGGACAAGAACGTCCCGCATATCTGGCATGTCGATTCCAACGCGCACGACCCAACCCATTGGCGGAATAACCTGTACCTGTTTGCGCAGAGAATCTTCCGGCCATAATTGTGGAATTAAGGAGTTTCATTTCCCACAACTCTGCTTTCGTCCCCGAATCTCTCGACAGGGGCTCCCCGGTTCAAACAGACCGTCGGCAACAAAACTGACGTTATAGAAGCTCACTTGCTTTCTTTCCCGCGTAAACTCATTGAGTGCAAGTATATACAGCGAGTATCTTTTTCCTGTTCCAAATCTTGTACTCCTGAGCCTTTTCTGATAGCGTTTGGTCGAATAACACAAACACGTCACCCGAAGATT
>CAYQYP010000106.1:0-2172 GCA_964421755.1 uncultured Acidobacteriota bacterium | reverse complement strand
CGAGGCAGGGCGCGCGCCCATTTGTACTGTTTCGGCGGGATCTGTCAGTCTCTCTTGGTCACGATCGCCGTCTGAGGCGACTCGGGGACCGGGATCAGCGTGCTGCCCCCAAAACCCGCGGCTTGGGCAATGCGTAGCCGTAATCCACCATCAAAAAAGTTGCGGAACGTCAGGGAAATATAAGAAAAACCTCGTTGGCATAAGCACTTACGTGCCCTAGAATAGCCGTGTCTGAAGCGGGTGTTCTAACACCAACGAGGTGAACAAGTTGATAGCACAGGGACTCCTTCCGTACAAGTACGAAACCGAGAAACAAGAATCTGGAATGACGGCTCTGGCCGGGTTGCCCCTGTATCTGGATCTGGCGTGGGTGACCGGGCTGGTGGACTCCATTGGTCGGCATCTAAAGCTGCGCGAGGGCCAGCAGGGTTGGACCGACGCGCAAATGGTGATGGCCCTGATTCTGCTGAACCTGGCGGGCGGGAACCATGTGAGCGATCTGGAGGTTTTGGAGCAGGACCCGGGATTCTCGAGAGTGCTCGGCCGGGTCGAGATGGCGGGACTGTCGCGGCAGCAAAGACGGGCGCTGGAACGTCGGTTCCGTAAGGAGCGGCGTCGCACCGTGCCATCATCATCGGCGGTCTTCCGGTATCTGGCCCGGTTCCACGATCCCGAACAGGAGAAATTGCGGGAAGTGAGCCGGGCGGCCTTCATCCCGAAACCTCATCAGGCGTTACAGGGTCTGGGGCGGGTCAATCGTGACCTGATTGGGCAGCTGCAGCGCCGTCGCCCGGAAACCACGGCGACGCTGGATATGGACGCGACGCTGGTAGAGACCTGTAAGGACGAAGCCTTCTACTGTTACAAGAAGTTCAAGGCGTATCAGCCGCTGAACACCTACTGGGCCGAGCAGGAAGTGGTGGTGCACAGCGAGTTTCGGGACGGGAACGTGGCTGCCGGACAGGACCAGTTACGGGTCCTGCAAGAGGCGTTGGAGATGCTGCCGGACGGGGTGAAAACGGTGCGTCTGCGTTCGGACACGGCAGGATATCAGCACGATCTGCTGAGCTATTGCGAGGGCAGGGTCAGTCGTTTTGGTCGAATTGAATTTGCCATCAGCTGTGACGTGAGCCCGGAATTCAAGAAAAGCGTGGCGCAAGTGGCGGAAGAAGACTGGCAGGATGAGTACCGGGAAGTGGGCGGCCGGCGCGAGCCGACGGGTCGGCAATGGGCCGAGGTCTGTTTCGTCCCGAACTCGACGAGCAAAAGCAAACGAGGTCGCCACTACCGTTACCTGGCCATGCGCGAGATCCTCCGGCAGCCGGATTTGCCGGGCTTGGACGAGCAAAGAACGTTGCCCTTCCAGACGATGAAGATGAACCGGGTCGAGTACAAGGTCTTCGGGCTGGTCACGAACATGGACTGGGAGGGAAGCCGGCTGATCCAGTGGCAGCATGAGCGGTGCGGAAAGAGCGAGGAAGTGCACAAGGTCATGAAAGAGGACCTGGCCGGGGGCACGCTGCCTTCCGGAGACTTCGGAGAAAACGCCGCTTGGTGGGCGATCATGGTGCTAGCGCTCAACTTGAATGTGATGCTCAAGAAGCTGGTGTTGGGACGGGACTGGGAGCCGCGGCGGATGAAAGCCATCCGTTTCGCGCTGTTGCACCGGCCCGGGCGGGTGCTGGAACATGCGCGCGGCTTAATCGTGCGGGTGGGGCGATCGGCTCTGGATCGGCTGATTATCACGGCCCGCTCGCAGATCTATGCTCTAGCGGGAACGGGTGGCGGATAGCACGCAGAAGCAAGGGAGATGAAGGTTGAACGGTGGGCAGTTGCGGCTGTTTTTAGGAGAACTATGACCTGAGTACCGCCTGTCTGCGTCAGGCTGAACCAGAACCAGCCGTTTGCTTGATTCTGACGCAGGTGACGACAACCGCAGGAAGCCAACGGGGCTTCACCGGCCTCAATTGGCAAGAGTCGGAACCGAGGCGGTGGATTCTGGTGGTACCGTAATCCACCATCAAAAAAGTTGCGGAAATTCAGGGAAATATAATAAAAACCTCGTTGGCATAAGCACTTACGTGCCCTAGAATAGCCGTGTCTGAAGCGGGTGTTCTAACACCAACGAGGTGAACAAGTTGATAGCACAGGGACTCCTTCCGTACAAGTACG
>CAYQYP010000105.1:0-25126 GCA_964421755.1 uncultured Acidobacteriota bacterium | reverse complement strand
GACCACGGTGACAATCCCTGCCGGGCAGATCGGGAATGAACAACCCATCGTGGTTACCAACGAGTCGTGGTACTCCCCCGAGCTCCAGGTCATCGTGTTCAGCAGGCGGGATGACCCCATGGCCGGGACGACCACTTATCGACTGACGAATATCGTCAGGGCCGAACCGGACCCTTCCCTTTTCGAGGTCCCCGCTGACTACACAGTTGAAAGCCCAAGGATGGGGTTGCGGAAGTTCGAGCACCGGGTGCCCGCCCCCCGCAAGGAGTAGATAGCATCGATCGGAAGGAGCCGCGCACGGCAGCGAGCGGAGCGAGCGAGAGTAAGCGGACCACTGACCTAGCCCCACGTTTTGCCGCGCTGAAGACGGGCTGGTCTGGGTGGTCCGCTTACTCCTCGCTCCGCTCGCTGCCGTGCACGGCTCCTTCCGATCGCGCCTATGGCTTGAATCCAGTCGGAGGCCAAATCTCAAAATGACCTTCCGGGAGTGTTTCGAATGGCCCCCGCGCGCAGGTCAGACATCAACTCCCAGGAACGATCGCAGCACATAGCCGATGCCGAAGCTGAAAGCAGCGACGGCGAAGCTGACGCCCGCCATCTCGAAGAACCGCCGGCCGAAAGGTTCATCCTGGGCGACCGAAATGTAGTAGTTGAACACCGCCACGATCACGACTGCTGAAGCCAACGAGAGCCCCAGGCAGACGTAGTAGTTGTCGAGGACCAAATAGGGAAGGATAAGGATTAGTACGGTGAACAAGTAAGCCGATCCGGTATAAAGCGCCGCCTTCACAGGGCTTTTCCCCGTATTCTCCGACCTGGTCGAGAGGTATTCCGAAGCCGCCATCGACAGCGCTGCCGCGATTCCCGTGATGGACCCCGTCAGGGCGATGAGTTTCGTGTTCTGGAGGGCCAGCGTGAACCCGGCCAGTGCCCCTGTGAGTTCAACGAGTGCGTCGTTCAGACCCAGGACCACCGAGCCTGCGTATCGAAGCCGCTCCTCGTCAAGCACCGCCAGTAGGGCCTTCTCATGTTCGATTTCGTCCTGGGCAATCGATAACGCCTTGTCGACCAGGTTCTCGATTTCGGCGTAGTTCCGTTGCGCGCTCACCTCCCCCCGTTCCATTAGTTTGATGCCGAAGGTGAGGCCGAAAACGCGGCTGATCAGGTAGTACTTCCAGAACCGGATTCGGCTCGGCGCCACATCCTGCCCTGTGTAGATCCGCCACTCTTGGTAATGACGAAGTTCGTCCCCGGCGATTCGAGTGAGAACCTGGCGATTCGCCGGTGAATCGGTCCGCTCCGCCAGTTTGGAGTACACCCGGTGTTCGGTAATTTCGTCTTCTTGGAAGGTGAGCAGCCGGGCACGCAGTCGATCATCGATGTCAGTTTTCACGATCTGTTCATTATCGCTCGAACCTGGCGACTGCGCACCCGCCTACTGCCCGCCGCCCGCTGGAGTCGGCTCAGAACCGCCACGCCAGCATGCCGTACACGCTCCGGGGTATGGCGGTCGGAAGCTCCCAGAGAATTGACCCAAATTCCTGGTGTTCATCCTGGGCCAGGTTCTGCCCAACAACACTCAACTCGATCGCTTCGGTCGCGGCCCACGCCAGGCGGCAATCGATCCGCGTGTACCGATCGATCTGGTAGGAAGGAACCCGGTTGACAAAGTAGAGGGCCGAGTCGAGCTTGAACCCTTTTGGCAGGTCGATGGAACCATGAGCGCCGAATTGGTGGCTGGGCTGGTGGCTCGCCGCGAGATCGATGCCGGCGGTCTCAAGTTCGACGTCGATGTAGGTGTAACTCAAGCCAATCTTCGAAAAAGTGGACGGGCTGAGATAGGCGGCTACCTCCGCCCCGTAGCTCTCTCCGTCCATCCCGTTCGTCACCCTCAAAGGCAGCCGGAGATGCATAGATGGTGAAAAAACTGGGTAGGGCTGCTCGGGAAACGCTACGTTAATTCGTTGATATCGATTGGCATAGCCGGCAATGTCGATTGAGAAGTAGCGGTTGGCTTGGAAGCGGTAGCCGGCCTCGTAAGCAATCAGCTCCTCCTCCTCCAGGTTCGGGTTCCCGGCCAGTCCTGCCATGATCGGGGGCATCATCGGATTGGTCGGGTCGACTTGGACAACCCTGCCGAGGAAGAGACTGGCGTCACTTTCAGCAGTGCCCGGGGTGCGCACTGCCCGGGAAGCGGCCGCCCAGAGCGTGTTTTGATCGTCAGGGGTCCAAGCCAGTCTAAATGTGGGCTGGACGTTGGCCCCGGTTAGACCGTGGTGTTCGAATCTGGCGCCGAGGGTCAAGGAGAAGCGATCGGGAGCGACCGCAATCTGATCCTGCACGGAAAAGCTGTACACCTCAAAGCTCCTCTCGCGCGTGACTTCCATGGAGGTAACCCAGGGATCCAGGTCGGTTGAGGCAAACCGGGCGCCTAGCGTCCAGCCGAGACTGTGGCGAGGTGTCGGTGTCCAGTTGTGTTGGAACTCCAAATCGAAGGCACCCCATTTCATCGTGCCGATTGGCTCCTCAAACGTGGTTCGGTCGAAGTAGAACTGCAAACTCGTCGCGGACTTGTCCGAAAAGCGTCGGGTCCAACGCGCCATTCCACTCCCGGATGTGAAGTCGTTCCGCGGGCTGAGGAAGCTCATGTAGGGTGGGGTAAGCTCTGGTACCTGAGTGTTGCCGCCGTACACCCCTCCAAGAATGTCTGCCTGCGCCATCAGGGTGTCTCGCTTGGACATGTTCCAGTCCAGCCGGAACCCTCCGCGGGAGCTCCACCAGTTGTCATCGGGCGCAAGAGGCAGGATCGCCTCCAAGTTCCCGCGGCTGGCAGCCTTCCCGTAAACACGATACGAGGCATTCGCGCCGATCTCCCCGCCGTGACGGACTGCGCCGAAACCGCGCTCGATCGTTCCTCCCCCGACTTCGGCATAACCTCCCTGGGTGTCTCTGGAGTTCTTGGTGATGATGTTGATGACCCCGTTAACCGCGTTGGATCCCCATTGAGTGGCCCCTGGCCCGCGGATGACCTCGATCCGCTGAACGTCCTCGAGCAGCAGGTCCTGAAGACTCCAATAGACGCCGGAAAAGACGGGCGAGTAAACGCTGCGGCCGTCGATGAGAACCAGGACGTAGTAGTTGAAACGGTTGTTAAACCCCCGAACTCCGATCGCCCACTTGTTGGAATCGATCTGGGCGATGTGGACGCCAGGCACCAGGCGCAGTGCATCCGCGACGTTGCGGGCGCCCGACCGGCGAATGTCCTCGTTCGTGACGACGAAGACTGCGGCCGGCACCTTGAAAGATCTCTCCTCTTTCTTTGATACTGAGGTCACCTTCATTTGGAGAAGTTCTTCCAGGGTCATCTGCTCGAACTTCTTCTGAGGATCGGGATCCTGAGAATCAGCCGGGGCGGGGACGACAGTTGCGACCATCACCAGGGCAACGATCGCACCCGAAAGAATCAGCCTGCATGTATCGCCGGCAGACAGGATTCCCACCAGCAGACTCAGAAAACGGGGCTTCAACATAGAACCCTCCATGGTTTTGCACTCCCACATCCGACCCGGTCGAAACGCCCCGGATCGCTTCATCAGTTGCTGAGTCCTCGTTGCCGAACCAGGCCTTATTCACATGACTGGCAGGCTTTGGGCTTCGGGCGACAAATCCCGTCGCAGTTGCCTTCCAGTCAGCCGAAAGGTATCCACCAGTTCGAGCATGATTGCCGCCTGGCCATGCAGCTCTTCGGTGTTGGCGGCTACACGCTCGGAGCTTTCGGAATTGCGGCGAGTGACGTCGCTCATGCGCTGCAAGGCGGCGGCAATCGCGACGATGCTCTTGCTCTGTTGGTCTGAAACCGCTGCCATCTTGGCGATGACGGCGCTCACTTCGTGGACCTGCTGGTCGATCGCCTTGAGGTCCGCCAGCATGCCTTGGTGTATGAGGACACCCGCCTCGGCGCTCCGGGCCGCCTCTTCCACCAGGACCGCAGTCGTCTTTGCCGCCTCGGCGCTCCGCATCGCGAGGTTGCGGACTTCCTCGGCGACGACCGAAAAGCCCTTTCCCGCGTCGCCCGCCTGGGCAGCTTCGATGGCCGCATTAAGCGCAAGGAGCTTTGTCTGGAACGCTATTTCGTCGATGCTCTTCACTATCCGAGCCGTCTGGCTCGAGGATGTCTTGATTCGTTCCATCGCCTGGGAGAAACGGTCCACGCTCTCGACGCCTTTCTCGGCCGTCTTCAGCACGGTCCCTGAGCGACTGTCGCCGTCCTGGGCGTAAGTCGCGTTGAGCCTGATGGTGGCGATCAGTTCGTCCAGTTTCGAGCCAACCTCGCGAAGAGCCTCGGTCTGCTCTCCGCCACCCAGAGCCAAGGCCTGGCTGCTGTGGCTGATGCTCTCGGATGCGCGCGCTACCTCTTGGGAGCTGGCTGCGACCTGCAGGAGTCCATCGTTCAGGTGATCAAGCGCGCCGTCCAGAGCGGCCTTGATGGTGGCGTGATCCCCCTGGTACTCGCCTTCCATTCGTTCGGTGAGGTCCCGCTCGGAGACCAGCTGGAGCACTCGCGCCGCCTCGTTGATCGGCAGAACGACCGCGTCCATCATCTCGTTGATCCCCTGGACGATATCCCGATATACCCCTGAAAACCGGCTCACGTCGCCACGGGCTCGCAGGTGACCGCCCCGTGCCTCATTTATGAGGTTCCTGATTTCCCCCATCAGGTCACGCAGGGCCAGGAAGTTCTTCGAAAGCACGTCATTGTCGGATCGAACCGTAACCTGAGCAGCCAGGTCGCCTCGGTTGATAGCCTCGCTGGTTGCGGCCACGTCCCTGAAATAGTCAATCAACTCACGGAAGGAGTCGGCCAGGGCACCGATTTCGTCGTTTCGTCGCACGTCCAGGGACGCTGTAACGTCACCTTGCGCGATCTTCTTCGCCGCCTGCTCAAGGGTCTTCAAAGGTCCGACTATCCGTGAGGCGAGTACCCCGAAGGCTATGGAACCAGTAAGGAGAATGCCGAGGCCGAGGAGAGCGCTTGCCCAGATCGAGTTCCTTATCTGCTTGTCAAGGCTCTTTAGACTTAGGCCAACGACCGTGGCGCCAATGACCTGCCCTGAGGAAAGAATCGGCGCCGAGACAACGAGGTGAGCGTCGTCCTCCACGCTCTCGATTGACTTCGATCCGGCCGAAGCCTGGAATCTCGGGAGATACCGCTCGCCAACACTGCCGGAGTAGTTGGAGAACACTTTGCCGGACCGGTCCAGAACGAACGCGAAGCTGGCGTCGTCGACTGTTCTGAGAGCATTCAGCGCCTGCTGGACTGCTGCCTGGTCCCCGAAATTGACACCCGCCTCGCAGCTGTAAGCCATGAGCTCGGCAAGCAAGACTGACTTTTGATTCAGATTCCCTCGAAGGGTCGCGTGCTGTTTGAGCGGGAAATAGATCGAGATGAACAGAGCCACGAGGAGCAGTAGGATTCCTGCTCCCAGCGACAACTTGTATCTGATCAGAAGTCGCCCACCGTTCATGGTTTGCTCCTCACTGGATCACTTTGGCGAGCTGGAGAAGATTTGAGGCCACTTCATGTCCCTCGGCCTTCAATTCGGCCAGGTTAACCAGGATCTTCGGTTGAGCGTTTTGAAGAGTAAGGCCAATTGAGACGTCTCCCCGCTCGACGAGTGCGGGAATTCCACTGATGGAAAGCAGTCGGTTCTTCTGCAACACTTGTTTGAAGGACCCGCGCTGGGTCGTGACGTACACCACCGCGCCGTCGGCAACCCGACTCGACAGCTCGCTTTCCAGCACGGCCTGGGCATCGATACCCACCTGCCCGAATGCCTTTCGCATCTCATCCTTGAGCTTGGCGGACCCCTCGTCATAGACGATCAGCAGCTTGGGTGTACTACCCGACGGCAATGTCCGGACGTAGACAAACAGTTTCTTGAAGATTACGGCCTGGATTTCAGGGGGTACAGGCGAATCCTGGGCAAACGCGGGCCCTGATGCCAGAACGGCCAGCAAGCCGAAACCAAGCAACAGCGTCCGTGAACCTCGACGCGCCGCAGGTGTCACTAGAGCGGTGCCCCGAAATCCAAAGAGAGTGACCCGCAGAGCAGATAGTAGTTTCTCACGCATGTGTCGTAAAACCAGCGGTTAGCGCCAGCGGTACTGCAACTACTGCTCCTTCCAGGGATCGTGCTTTACTCTGAGCGAGTTGGCACCGGGAAGCAATGGACGCCCCCTGATTTTCAGCTTGATAAATCCTTAACGTGCAATATAATGACACGCAAGCATTTACATAAAAGGGAAGTGACCGGAAAGGGGGTGCCGGGGAAGTAAAGGAGGTGTGTGGGAGGAGTAGTAGAGAATGGGCAGCGCCACCAGATTCCGGTTCCGGTCCTTGGAGGTTGATTTCAAAACAGGCGAGCTGAAGAGAGGGAATCGGCGGCTCAGGCTCCGGGAGAAGCCGCTCGGAGTGCTGGCCATGCTCCTGGAACGATCCGGCCAACTGGTCACCCGCTCCGAGCTCAGAGGCAGACTCTGGCCGGACGACGTCTTCGTCGACTTCGAAAACAATATCAACTCGGCCGTCAGTCGCCTTCGCTTCGCGTTGGGTGATTCAGCCAGGCGTCCGCAATACATCGAGACTTTTCCGCGCAGGGGTTATCGGTTCTTGGTCAACCCGTCCGAGCTGGTTCCGGTTCCCGGCACTGCTCCATCCGAACGGGTCAAGCTGGTCGTTTTGCCTTTCCAGAATCTGGGCCGGGACCCTCAAGATCGCTATATCAGCGACTCAACAACCGAAGCGATTACCGTCCGACTCGGGGCCTGCAAGGGTTTTGCCGTCATTGCGCGCACAACAGCCATGACCTATAGGGGAGTCGACAAGGCCATTTCCCAGATTGGCTGTGAACTGGGCGTTGACTACCTGGTGGAGGGTAGCATGTTCAGAGTCGGCAGCCGCGTCCGAATCAACGCCTCGATTGTCCACTTCCCCGACGACGTTCAGATCTGGGCGACCAGCCGCGAAGGCAGAACGAGCGAGATCCTGGCCCTTCAGCGAGACCTGGCCGATAGAATCGCCGAGCGCCTCTGTCTGATCTCCTCGTCGCATGGATCCTGCAACCTTGATTGACCCATCCTGATCGATCAGGAGCGTTTCGCCGGAATCGGTGTCTAAGTCGGCAGAGGAGGACACATGAGACCCAAACCGACCGCCGGTGCTCCCAAAGCGGCTATCAACATAACCCCTTACATCGATATCCTGCTGGTTCTGCTGATTATCTTCATGGTGATCCAGCCGACGACCGAGTATCAGCTCGGCGCCCGTGCTCCCGCTGAGGCCATGAACGGCGCTGTTGTCCAGGCTTCCCCCGTCGTGGTCTCGATCGATCTGCACGGAGGCCTGTCGATCAACAGCCAACCGGTCCTTTTCCCGGAGCTCGGTCAAAAACTTTTCGGGATACTGAGCGAGAGAGCCGATAAGCGGATTTTCGTCCAGGGGGAACGCGATCTGCCGTTTGGAACCGTCGCGCGCGTGATCGACATAGCAAAGGGTGCGGGTGCCGGCGAAGTCGGTTTGATCTAAGCGCGTCAGTGCCTGGTCCGAGGTGATCGGTGCCAGTCGTGTCGACAACTGCCCCGCAACGGTTCCTGGTCCCGCTTGGAACTCGGGGCTGCCCCAGCAGTACAATCGGAGCCGAGGAGCCCGAATGAAAACAATTGCTTGCGCCCTGGCCCTGATTCTCGGCTGCCTGACCCTCGCGGCCCAAGATACAGCGAGTGCCTTCGAAAGCGACTCGCAAGGATGGGTGGATGCCATGCCTGACCTGAACCTGTCCGGCTGGTCAATTCTCACCATCCCACCCGGTGGTCAGCCGGCCAGCTCACCTCAATGGAAGCGAGAAGGGGATCTCGTCGTCTGCGACGGAAAAGGGGGTCACGACTGGTTGCGCTACGACCGGGTTCTGAAGGACTTCATTCTCCACGTGGAATGCCGTTTCACTCCGATAGAGGCGGGCAAGGGGTACAACAGCGGGATCTTCGTGCGCAACAGTCCCGATGCGACTTTCTGGCACCAGGTTCAGCTCGGCGGCGGAAGCGGCGGCTATTTTTTCGGGAACACGAAAGTGAGCGGGCAGGTGCAGCGAGTCAATCTCAGGGACCAGAGCGTTTCTGGCCGGGTGAAGCCGGCGGGGGAATGGAATTCTTTTGAGATCACCTGCAGGGGACCGGAGTTGACGGTTTGGACGAACGGTGCCGTCACGAGCAAGATGCCGAACTGCGAGTTCCTCGAAGGACACATAGGCTTGGAAGCCGAGGGCTACCGTATCGAATTCCGCAACCTGAAGATCAAGGAACTGCGGCCCTGACCAGGCCTAACGACTGACACGAGCCGCCAACCGGGCCGCAAACGGCTATTCGGCTTGAAGGTAGTCGGAGATGATGCCTCGGGCGGATGACTGGACAGCCTCCCAGCGAGCCGAAGGCAGCTTGTAAATAACGATTGATTTTGGGTTTATGATCACCTGGGCAACTCCGGGTACGCCGAACAGCTTTCGTCCCAGGGGATCGTCCATCCGGATCTCGGCCGGGCTTCTATAGTGGCGCACCGAGTGCGTCAGGCGCGTCCCGACCGTGAACATGCAGATGTCGGCATCGACGACCGCCTCAGAGATGATGACCGCTTTCGACGCAGTACCGGCGTCGGGATTGCTGTAGCGCTGGAACACCCACGTGGCGAAAAGGGCGAGGGTCACCACAGCGAACAGCAGGAGAACGAGGTTGACCCACTCGTACCTGACGAGCGACTTTCTGCCGTGAAGCTTCTTGCCTCCCATTTCTTCTCGTCCTCCCAGTACCCCTCTACGTTTCTCAGAGGAGCTTGTTGCACGACAAACAGCACCAGGCTCTTCGGAGGACCGCCGTTTCTCCCGAACTATCTTCTCTCTTTTCCAGCGGTCATGCACGGCCAACTCTTGTTCGCGCCTGAAAACGGAGAGGAAAGTCGGGTTGATATGCAACCATTTAGTTGCATATAATGGACACGGCGATGGAAAACCAGGCTGACCGTGTTTTCAAAGCTCTTGCGGATCACAGCCGCCGCGCACTGCTCGATCGGTTACGCGAGGCCAACGGTCAGACACTCGGCAGCCTGTGCGAAGGGCTCAACATGACAAGACAAGCGGTCAGTAAGCATCTGGCGGTATTGGAGGCGGCAAGCCTGGTAGTCACGATCAAGAGCGGCCGTCAGAAGCTGCACTACCTTAACCCAGCTCCGATCAGCGAGATCTACGATCGCTGGATCGGAAAATACGAGCGCCACCGCGTTCAGGCATTGAACGATCTGAAAAGAGCGCTCGAGGAGCATCAAGATGACTAAGCCTGAGTTCATCCATGTGAGTTACATTGCGACAGACCCGGAGAAACTCTGGGCCGCGCTCACCACCGGCGAGTTCACGAAGCAGTATTGGTACGGGCGCCGGATCGAGTCAGACTGGTCGGTGGGTTCACCGGTTCGGTTCTTTGACCGCGACAGCAGCGACCTGACGGACAGCGGCGAGGTCCTGGAGTGCGATCCGCCGCGACGCCTGGTCTACACGTTTCGATGCGAGTTCGATGCGGAGGCGCGCCAACAGGGGTATTCCCGCGTCAGTTTCACGATCGAGCCGCAACAGCAGGGCCTCGTGAAGCTTACGCTCGTGCATGACCAATTGCGGGACGAGAAAGCGGCCAACGATTTTCGCGAGGGCTGGGCGCCGATTCTCTCTTCGCTCAAGACCTTTTTGGAATCCGGCAAGCCGCTGCCGCAAGTTGCCTGCTTCGAGGAGAAGGGACGAGTGAGTCCTGAAGCGGGATAGGAACGCCGGTTCGGCTGATGGCCTCAATGCGAGCATGTGCTCTCGGTGACCATCCGCGCACTCCGCCAAGACGCTCCGTTTGATGCGGTCCTGTAACGCTCGCCAACCGGTCCACGCACATCCGGGTCGCCGAGTTGTACTGAACCGCAAACGGAGCGTTTTCTGCGAAGTGCGCGGATCGTCCCCGCAACCACCCACTTACCCCCCGACTTCAACTGCGCAATTTTTAGCTTGACACGCTGATTACATGCGAGGAAAAATGTGCCCGCTGTTTCCACCCCTGTAACATCAGGCGTTGGAATCAGTGAACGACTTCTGGCATCCGGCGCCTGTAATTCGGGCGCCAATAAAGTGTTAGGAGGTGTGCCAATGTCCCGTTCACTGATCTTTGCGGTGGTTGTCGGCGCCCTTGCTTTTGGGCTTTTCGCGACAATCTCCCTGTCTCCCGGCGAATTGATTCCCAATCCCGATGCGTGTGTGCATCAGCCGGGGTCACAATCGACCTGCGAGCACTCGGAAGGCGAATCGTGCGGTGTTCAGGATTTCACCGCGAGCCCGCAGGGAATCCCCGGCGCGGTAGCTTCGCATGGCGCTTCAACGACGAGTCCGTCCGACAAGCATGAAGAGCAGATGCTCGTCCAGGCGCTCCGCAAGAAGCCTGATCATGTGCCGGTCCTTCTGCGCATGGCCGGCATTGCGGCCGCCAAACGCCAATTCGACAAGGCGATCGAACACTTGAATCAGGCGCTCGCGCATGACCCGAAGAGCGTGGAGGCTCGCCTGGAGCTCGGTCGCGTCCTCTTTGAGCGCGGCAAGATACCCGAGGCGATTGCCGCTATGCAGGCAATCCTGAAAGACAACCCCGATAATCCCGAGGCCTTGTACAACCTGGGTGCGATCTACGGCAATGTGGGGAATCAGCAGATGGCCGAAAAGTTCTGGGGAATGCTGATCGCCTCCAAGCCTGAATCCGAAAGCGGGCGGCGTGCCAAGACGCTCCTCGCTGAATTGCGCAAACACCCAACCTCATAAGGGATCCGCAGCCATGCGCCAAATCATTCTCTTGATCTGCGTCTCGACGACTGTCTGCCTCCTGGCGATCGCCCAAAAATCTCCGGGACGGCTGTCTACCGTGCACAGCGCGTTCGATGAGGCCGGCAGTTGCACCACCTGCCATCGGCAGGAGGACGGCGGCGGCGGATTCCAGTGTCTTGACTGCCACGACGAGATCGGAGACCGAGTCAAGGCGAAAAAAGGCCTGCACGCCAGCTTCCTCGACCCGACCGCCAGCTCGGACGAGTGCGTTGCGTGCCATGCGGAGCACAAGGGTTTGGAAGCCGAGCTCATCCAGTGGGACGGTCCGATCCAGGATTTCGATCACACCCAGACCGGCTTTACCCTGGAAGGCAGGCACGAAAAAGTCTCGTGCCGGAAGTGTCACTCCGCCAAGAATATCCCGGCGGAGAATGGCAACAGCCTGGCGGCCCGCGATCTCGAGCGAACGTTCCTCGGCCTGTCCGCGGATTGCCAGGCTTGTCACGCAGTCCGGAGCCCGCATGGCCAGCGGTTTGCGGCCGAACCTCACGTGAATCGGTGCCAGGAGTGCCATACCCCAAAAGGTTTTGCGCCCTCGACTTTTACGATCGCGAGACACCAGAAAACACGGTTCCCGCTCGAAGGGGCACACGGGGCCGTCGTTTGCTCGGATTGTCACGTGAAGGAACCGTCGGCGAGTGGGAAGCCGGCGGGCAGACGTTTTCATTTCGGGTCATTGTCATGCGGATCATGTCATGAGAATCCGCACGGGACCCTGGCCTCTGGGGGAGAGCAGGTGAATTGCGAGGGGTGCCACACCCCACGCGCCTGGAAGCCCTCTTTGTTCACCAGGGAGCGACACGTCTCGTTTGCCTTGACCGGCGCTCACCAGCAGGTTCCCTGCCGGATGTGCCATGAGACAACCCGGCAGGTCGCTGGGCGGCAAGCCATGGTCTTTCGCGCAACTTCCCGGGATTGTGCCGGGTGCCATGATCGAGCCACGTCAGCCGAGGCCATTGGCTCAACGCGCCGGGAGGGCGGCGAATGAGGACCGAACGTATGGCAACAAAACCATTTGCCCGCCTTGGCTGGCACAGTCTGTTACTTGCCGGATTGACTCTGGCCGGCGTCGTCTCCCCGGCACTGGGAGACGCCCAGGAGGGTCAACGAGGCAGAACTCGCAACCCCCACGGGGCGATCCGATTGGTCTGCCAGACTTGCCACACGTCGACCAGCTGGACGCCTATCCGGCAACAGATCGATTTTGACCACAAGACGACCGGATTCGAGCTGAAGGGACTTCATGCCCGGATGTCGTGTCGAAATTGTCACGCCAGCCTGGTTTTTGCCGAGGCGGACAACAAATGCGCCGATTGCCACGCCGACATCCACCGAAGGCGCCTTGGCGCAAACTGCCGGAGTTGCCATTCCGAGCTGGGGTGGAAGGTCTCTGGAAAGGCTGTCAAGGAGCACCAGAACCGGTTTCCCCTGACTGGCGGACACGCTGCGGTGGAGTGTCAATCATGTCACCCGGATGCGGCCGTCGACCGCTTCGCGGGCCGAAGCACCGAATGCGCGGCCTGTCACGTCTCTGATTACCGCACCACCCAGGTCGTCAACCATGAGTCTTTCCGGGCGGGGCTGAAGTGTGAGGAATGCCATACCGTGCAAACCTGGAGTGGTGCCCGGTTCGACCACGGGCGGACGCAATTCCCGCTGTCTGGTTCGCACGCGGCTCTCGAGTGCGCCAGCTGCCATACGAACGGGCGATTTACCCGGCTGTCGCGGGATTGTTTTTCGTGCCATGAGTCCGATTTCAAAGCAACCACGAACCCGCGGCATGAGGCCGCCGGATTCAGCCACGACTGTGCCACCTGCCACGCCAATTCCCAGTGGCAGGGGGCTACGTTCAATCATACGGTTGCCCGGTTCCAACTGACCGGTCGGCACCAGTCAGTGGAATGTTCGAGATGTCATGTAAACGGGCAGTTCTCCGGAACGTCAACCGGATGTTCATCTTGTCACTCCCACACGGTAGCCGAAACGCGAAGCCCGAACCACGTTGCCGCCGGCATGGTTGGAGATTGCGCCACTTGTCACAACACGAATGGCTGGAACGGGGCACAGTTCACGCACACGGCCCGATTCGCACTGACCGGGGGGCACGCGGGTCCCAGTTGCCAGAGCTGCCACGCGAACGGCGTGTTCCAGGGAACCTCGACTGCCTGCGTGTCCTGCCACCTGGACACCTATAACGGAACGAAGAACCCGAATCACGCCGCGGGCGGATTCCCGCAGGATTGCACGAGTTGTCACAACACCAACGGCTGGAGCGGTGCCCAGTTCACGCACCCCGCGCGGTTCCCGCTGACCGGAGGTCACGCGGGGCAGGACTGCCAAAGCTGTCATGCGAACAACGTGTTCCAGGGAACCTCGACGGCCTGCGTCTCCTGCCACCTGGATACCTACAACGGAACGAGGAACCCGAATCACGCCGCGGGCGGATTTCCGCAAGATTGTGCGAGCTGTCACAACACCAACGGCTGGAGTGGCGCCCAGTTTGACCACAGTTCTCGGACCGGGTTCCCGCTAAACGGTGCCCATTCGAGTGCAAGTTGTTCTCAGTGCCACGCGAACGGCGTGTTCTCGGGGACCTCGGGGGCCTGCGGCACCTGTCATAAAGCGGCCTATGAGGGGACCACAAACCCGAAGCATGGCGCTGCAGGTTTCAGCCAGGACTGCGCCACCTGTCACAACACGACCCAGTGGAGCGGTGCCCGGTTTGAACACGGCTCCAGAACTCGATTCCCGCTCGCCGGGGGGCATACCTCGGTGTCTTGTGCGCAATGCCACAAAGGAGATCAATATGCCGGGACTTCCATGGAGTGCGCTTCATGCCATGACGCTGACTATTCCGGAACCACCAACCCCAGCCATAGCGCAGCCGGTTTCCCGAAGAACTGCACGATGTGTCATTCAACA
Source organism: uncultured Acidobacteriota bacterium (assembly GCA_964421755.1). Classification (GTDB taxonomy): domain Bacteria; phylum Acidobacteriota; class UBA6911; order RPQK01; family RPQK01; genus CAVUUN01. Next base: position 11,252 of record CAYQYP010000105.1, on the reverse strand, counting down.
TCCGGATGGCAGGGTGCGAACTTCGATCACACGACGACAGGGTTCAACCTGACCGGCAGCCACAGGTCGGCAAACTGCGCCGGCTGTCACCGCAACGGCCAGTACGCGGGTACCAGCACTTCCTGCGAATCGTGCCACTTGTCGCGCTACAACGACACTACGAACCCGAACCATGCAGCTGCTGGGTTCCCGCGTGACTGCTCGGTCTGCCACACGACCAGTGGATGGAGTGGTGCGAATTTCAACCATTCGCAATCCCGGTTTCCTCTGACCGGCAACCATACGTCGGCAAACTGCTCCAGTTGTCATTCCGGCGGGACATACTCCGGACTCGATGCCCGATGTGTCGCGTGTCATCAGTCCCGCTACAATTCGACGACCGACCCCAGTCACCAGTCGGCGGGCTTCCCCACCGATTGCCAGGTCTGTCACACCACAGGTGGCTGGACGCCCGCCAGCTTCAGCCACACGTCCGGCTTCAGCTTGACTGGTGCCCACACATCCGCAGCGTGCTCCAAATGCCACGTGAATGGTCGATACGACGGAACGCCAAGCGACTGCTATTCATGTCATCAGTCTGAATACCGAAATGTGACGAGTCCGAATCATGCGGCGGCCGGGTTCCCGCAGACTTGCTCGAGCTGTCACTCGACCAGCACTTGGAGCGGTGCTACTTTCGCTCACCGATTCCCGATCTATTCGTCCCCCCACAAGGAAAAGTGGACTTCGTGCAGCGACTGCCACACCAATCCGAGCAATTACGGGGCTTTCAGCTGTTTTGGCTGCCACGCCCACGAAAAGACCAAGATGGACGAAAAACACAAGGAAAACAGGAATTACGTCTACAACAGCGCCAACTGTTTCTCGTGCCATCCGCAAGGGAAGGGGGACTGAGCAGTGAGAAATCTGTCCAGGAGCCTGATCTACACGTTCCTCTGGATCCTGGCCTGGAGTTTCGTCCAGGCTGATCCGACGGGCGTTCGGACCGAGTTTAAAGTCAAATATATTGCCGAAGGGGCCGTCTACCTGGATGGTGGTCGTCTGGAGGGACTGGCCGAGGGGCAAAAGCTCTCTATCACGAGACAGGCGGCTGGCTCCGAGCGGCTGGTGGTGGCGGAGTTGACCATTGTGTCTGTTGCCTCGACATCAGCGGTATGCGAGATCAGCACGGCGAACGGGGACGTGGCCGTTGGTGATGTTGCGTCCCTGGGTCAGGCGGATGCGGATGCGCTTAGAACCAGGCAGGCCGCCAGCGCTTCGCTGAAGTATCCGCAGGTAGTGACTTTCAGCGAAGGCAATCCACTCGAGGAGGAAGTTCGCGAATACGTTCCACGGCCGCGGCTGCCGGAGATCAACAGGGCCAGGGGAAGGGTCGGCTTTGAATACAGTGGAATCCGCGATCGCTCGTCCGGCACCAGATCGAACCAGCTGGGCCTCGTCCTCCGGGCCGACATGACAAGGCTTGGCGGCAGCCACTGGAACTTCACCGGGTACTATCGAGGACGCCTGAGCTCCCGCACCCGGACCGACGACGAAACCCTGAACGACCTGATCAACAGGACGTACCAGCTGGGGCTGACCTACGCGAATCCGGCGTCGAACTGGGTGGCCGGGGTCGGCCGGCTCTACGTCCCTTGGGCCAGCAGCCTGAGCACGATCGACGGCGGATACTTCGGGCGGCGGATCGGGAAGTCGGTTACGACGGGCATGTTTGCCGGATCTTCACCTGATCCCACGTCGTGGCGGTATGCGCCGGACCGGCAATTGCTGGGCGCTTTCGTCAACTACGAAGGGGGGAGCTTCGAATCCCTGCGTCACACCAACACCTTCGGCCTGGCCTTAAACCGAATAGACTGGCGTCCGGACCGGCAGTTCGTTTTCTTAGAAAACGGCGTCTTTTACAAGCAGTACCTGTCGATCTACCACAACCTTGAAGTCGATCAGTTTCGGCCGACCAGCGATGAAAGCGGGCAGTCGGTTCGCGACCGATCCATCGAGCCGAGCCGAAGCTTTTTGACCGTCCGGTTCCAGCCGGCTTCGATCGTCTCGTTCGACGTTAATCACAACTACTTCAAGGACGTTCCGACTTTTGATTCCCGCCTCGTCGGGACCGGGCTGCTCGACCGATTTCTCTTCCAGGGAACCAGCGGCGGCGTGCGAGTGGATCTTCCGTTCGGTGTCACGCCGTACGCGAGCATCGGTCAGAGTCATCGCTCTGGAGACGACGAGAACTCCTGGAATCACATGTTCGGTGTGACCATGGCGGAATTATGGCGGACCGGTGTGCGGGTGGACGCGCGGTTTTCCCGGTTCAACAGCTCCTTCGCGGACGGCTCTTACAAGTCGATTTCCTTCAGCCGCGACCTGCGGGAGACCCTTCGGCTCGATCTTCAGGCCGGCAGGCAGGACTTTGCTTCATCGTTGACAGGTGACAGCAGGGCCCATTGGCTCAATTTCACGGTGGATTGGTTCCTTGGACGTCACTACTTCCTCGGCTCCGGGATGACGATATATCGCGGCGGAGCGCAGGACTACGACCAGTGGCTGTTGAATCTGGGATACCGGTTCTAGCGAGGATTCTGTGGTTTATTTTCGACACATAATGGCTGCCGTTTTTCTCGCTGGACTGTTGTCGTCGCCCGGTTACTCTGCCGATCCCGAGATTGGTGGTCTGTTGGAGCGAGTCGGCAGTTCCGTCGAGCGGTCATGGCGCGAACTGGGGACAGTGTCTTGTACGGAGAGACTGGCGCAACGCAAGTTGAAAACCGGCGGGAAGGTTGTTCACAGGAAGGATTCGACTTTTGACTACCTTGTGCTTCTCAAGCTTCACGGAACCGAGCTGACGGTGGAGGAGTCGAGAGTCCTCCGGGGAGCCAAAGGGAAAACCAAGGACGACGCATTGCTCCAGACGTCGGGGTTTTCGACGCTGCTGCTGGTATTCCACCCGCACTACCAGGACAGTTTTCGTTACCGGCTGGCAGGCGAGGAACTGCTAGCGTCCACGCCTGCTGTGAGGGTCGCCTTTACCCACATACCGGGCACTCGTTCGACTTCGGCACTTCGGCTCGGGGAGCAGGATTATCCGCTCGATTTCCGGGGGACCGCTTGGGTGGAACCCAACGGGGGCAGAATTTTGCGCATCGAGGCGGGTCTCGTAAAGCCGATCATCGGCCTGGGGCTCCAGCTATTGAGCTCCGATGTCCGATACCAGCCGGTTCACCTCGCTTCTACTGACGAGGTTTACTGGTTGCCCAGCGAGGCGAGGATCGAAGCGAAGACAACCCGCCAGCATTGGATCAACGTCCACTCCTTCAGCGACTACAAACGCTACTCGGTCAAATCCGAAGAAGGCACTGCGGCGAGCTCCGAGCACCCTGCGCCGTAGTGCGGGAGGGACCGGACGAAGATTGACGGCTCCTGCTTACGGCGACAATCAGCCCACTTCGCGAAAAACGCTCCGTGCGATTCTGTGAGTGTCGATGACCCTGGCGGGTCCCTCCGGGTCGCCAAACACAACAGAACAGCAACGAAGCGTTTTCTCCTAAGTGCGCGGATTGTCGCCGCGAGCAGGGCGCGCGCGCCAAGCGATTGTCAACGCACTCGTACCACCTCCCGGCCGGATTCGATGGTGCCCATCGGTTTCCAGCGTTAACGCCTCCAAACAAGTGTAAAATCGGGCCGCATTTTTGGTCTTCCGCCAAAGGAGGCGTTGTCAGCCGACAATCATGAACGCGGAGCGATGGCGTCGGGTTCGAAAGATCTACGTGTCGGCAGTCGAGCACGAGCTACGAGCGAAAGTCTGGGTAGTTGCATCCGTGGCTCTTGTCCTGGTTGTCGGCGCCGGGGGTTACCTCCGGTTCTTTGCCGGCGAAAAAGAGCTGCCACCACCGAGAATCATCCAGTTGACCTCACCACAGGGCATGAAGGGGCTTCCGGCGCTGTCGCCTGACGGCAATCTGGTCGCGTTCAACTCGAACGGTGAAAACCGTGACAATTGGGATATCTACGTCAAGGATCTTCGGAGTGCCGACGAGCCGATGCGGCTGACAACCCATGCCGCAGTCGATGCTTTCCCCGAGTGGTCCCCGGAGGGCCGGCAAATTGCTTTCAGGCGAATCGCCGGCCCCGCCTCCGCACTTTATCTAATCAGCCCGCTGGGGGGCCCGGCCCGTAAGCTCGCGGATGTTCCCGTCTCCAGGACGGGGCACACCTGGTCGCCCGACGGCAAGAGCATAGCGTTTAGCGCGGGAACCGGGAGAGGACAAGAGGCGAGCATCCGGTCTATCACGCTCGACACGGCCGAGCAGAAGCAACTGGTTAAGCCTGCTGAGGCCGCCCGGGATCATAGCCCCAAGTACTCACCGGACGGTCGTTCCCTTGCATTCATACGAAGCACCGGACCGACCCATCAAGCCATTTACCGGGTGTCTGTGCCCCCGGGAGAACCGGAACTGGTCACCGATTACGTGAACCCCACGAGTTTCTGTTGGACAGCCGACAGCCGGGAAATCATCTTCTCGACCTCGGAGAATGCAGGCGAAGTCGCCTTGTGGAGAATTGGCGTCGCGGGTGGCCAGCCACGCCGCGTTGCTGTTCGCGGCAAGAGGACAAGCGCTCCTTCGGTCAGCCGAAACCGGCTGGCCTACGCGAACGAAACCGGAAGCGAGGACGTCTGGCGGATCGACTTGACCGGGCTGGCGGCGGTAAAGGCGCCGAACCGGCCGCTGCTCACCTGGCCGTCGAACGAGAACAACGCCTCGGTATCGCCCGATGCGAAAAGGATCGCGTTCCAATCCGACCGTTCCGGAAGCATGGAGATCTGGGTCTGCGGGATAGACGGTACCGCTCCAAAGCAAATCACTGACCTGAAAGCTGCAAATACCGGAGGTCCGAGCTGGTCCCCTGATGGCCGGATGATCGTCTTCGATTCGCGTAAATCCGGAAACCAGGAGATCTGGGTGGCCGGCACAGAGGGCGGACCCACGCATAGGCTGACCGATCATCCTGCCGATGATGGGGCCGCGCGCTGGTCGCGAGACGGTCGCTGGATTTACTTCCATTCCAACCGGGGCGGAACCGCGAACATCTGGAGGATGCCTGGGACGGGGGGAACGGCGCAACCAGTCACGAAGGAAGGCAACGTCTCTCCGTTTTTCTCGGAATCGAGGGATGGCCGATTCCTCTACTATTCGCTGAGACAGAATTCTCAGCGAGAACCAGGTCTGTATCGCGTCCCGGTTTCGGGAGGGCCGAGTATCCTTGTCTTCAAAACGAGGGGAGGCATTAGGTTTGACGTGACCGACACCGGGATCTACTTCGTCGATCGTGGGGTCCGTCCCCCTGTTCTGAAGTTTCACGAGTTTGCGACCAGACAGGACAAAACGCTGGAACCGCTTCACAGCCACGCGTCATTTTTCCTGGACGCTCCTGTCCGGCTTTCGCCTGACGGCCGCTCGCTCTATTACGCGGGAGGGATTTACGAGAGCGAAATCATGCTCGTGGAGAACTTCGGAAACCAAGACTAATGAGACCTCCACGACACAGCATTGATCCGTGTCCGACTCCCAAGTCGGACATTCTGGCATTGGCAACGACCCGACTCCGCCGGCGATCCGGCGGAGAGAAACGACCGGCCGGTCGACGCTTGCATTCTGATTGATGCCGGGTTAGCATCCACTGACTGTTGCGGGGGGAAAAAGAGGTAACAAGATGTCGCGCCTTGCCGATATACCCCTGCCTTTCCTCCTTTTGTCGTTCTGGCTACTGATAGCCGCCGAAGCCGTCGCGGCTGCACCTCAAGACGCCGGGCTATTCGTTGACCCTTCCAACCGGGAAGAATCGCTGAACTTCTACAGAAGTCAGTACCTGATGACTTCCCTTCCAAGGGTCTCCTGGTCCGGTGACCTTGCAACCTGTGAGCCGGGGACGACATCGCCCGAGTTCCGAGCAAAGGTCTTCCAGCGCATCAATTACTTTCGCGCCATGGCTGGGGTACCAGCGGTAGTTGAGGACCAGGAGTACTCTTCCAAAGCCCAGGCGGCAGCACTCATCATCAGCACCAGCACACTCAGTCATAATCCCAGCCCGAATTCGCGCTGTTACTCGGAGGACGGGGCCGAGGCGGCGGGGAAATCGAACCTGTCCGGGAGCCGCATCGGTTGGAGCGCCGTTACCGGGTACATCGCCGATTACAGCCACGGCGCCGTCGGCCACCGGAGATGGTTACTCTACCCTCAGGCCCGGGAGATGGGCACTGGAGACATCCCCTCCGGCGCTTCCTCGGGCGTCAACGCACTTTTCGTAATTGACCGTGTCGGAGGGACCCGACCCGTAACCCGTGAGCCGTACGTTGCCTGGCCGCCCCCGGGTTATGTGCCCTACCCGCTCGTTTTTGCTCGCTGGTCGTTCAGCCACCCGGGCGCTAATTTCAGTTCAGCCAGCGTGAGCATGAGCAGAAACGGCATCGCCATTCCGGTAACACTGGCACAGGTGGTCAGCGGCTATGGGGAACCCACCCTCGCATGGATACCGACTGAGGCCGCGTTGGAATCCGCCCCGGCATCGGACGTAACCTACAGCGTCAGCGTACGAGACGTGTTCATCGGCGGCAGTCCGAGGAGCTTTGATTACCAGGTGACGGTCTTCGACCCCGGCGAGGAGCCGAGCGTTGACGTTCCGCGCGACCGCACGCGCCAAAGCTCCGATGAATTCGACTCACGCCTCCGGTATCGCCGCCGGCTGCATCGGTAGCCGGCGCGGTCGCCACGGCGGGCGGACTCGGCATCACTTGTGCCGGGTCACTGTTCTTTCCTCGCCATAGAGAGTCATCAGGGGATGACGGACCACGGCCCGGAATTCATAATCTTCACCGGTAGACAAACCTTTTATCTCAGCGCCAAACTCCCCGGGCGCTGAGCGACTCTCGAGCGGCGTATCGCGCCATGGCTCGTCCTTGCCGTAAAGCTCTTCCGTGTGCTTTCGGCGACGGTATTGAAACCCTACCTCGACCGACGTGGCCTGGCCGAGGCTGTCCAAACGCCCTCGCAGCGCCGCAACCCCCGAGGCGCCTCGAACTCCCGTAGACGTCTCAAATGAAGGCGGCCGCAGCCCGGGCTCGGCGTGCGTAATCTTGATCGCAACCGGGTTCGGCCAGCGCCGGTCGTTGTAGAGACGTTGCGCCATCGTGATCGTCATCTGGAGTCCCTGGTCGTCCTGACGCCACTGGGCGGCCGGGCGCACATCAGGTCGGTATTCGAGCACTTCTCCCGTCTGGCTGAGCACTGTAACCTTCGTGCGATCTGTCGCTTTTACGGATCGCAGGGTGACGGTCCGTTTCTCACCGAGCATCCAGCTGCCGACCTCCGTGATCACGGCGTAAACCGTACCTTCGTTCTTTTTCCTCGTTAACCAGACATTCCCTTCGTTGCTGACTACCCACGGCCGCACTCCGGCGATCGACTCACCGAAGGCGAAATTCCAGAGGCCGATCTCACGCAAACGCGCTTCCTGCTCAATCGGCAATTCCCCGTCGGGCTTCGGTCCGACATTGAGAAGCAAGTTACCGCCCTTTGCACGCGTCTCGATCAGCATCTCGATCAATTGGGTTCCTGACTTGTATTCTTCGTGCGTCGGTTTGTACTGCCACTGGGTGCCCATCGTGATGCAGGATTCCCAGGGGCGATCGATTACGACGCCCGGCAGTCGCTGCTCCGGTGTCTCAATCGCACCACGGGTCACAACAATGTTCGGCTGCAGCTCCCAACACAGTTCGCGCAGCCCTTCGGCAGGACCGTCTAGAAACATGATGTCGATCGGACCATACCCTGTGAGCAGCTCGCGCAACTGGGCGCGGTCGTACTCCATCAGTGCCGGGTCCTCCTGCGGTGTAACACCGAGGCGAGGCGCTCGATCGATCACTTTTCCCTTGGAGTGCAGAAAGTAAAAATCGTCGGGTGAGAAGTAGAGGCCTATCGCCAGACCCTCCCGCCGGAACGCCTCAATCAACTCTGCCAACGGATCTTTCGCGTACGGCGTATGCATGATGCCGAAACGCGTGGTCTCCGTCTTATACATGCAAAAGCCGGAGTGATGCTTGGCGGTAAATACCACGTATTTCATGCCCGCCAGCTTCGCGAGAACGGCCCAGTCACTCGGTCGGTACTTCGTCGGGTTGAATGTCTTGGGAAGTTCCTCGAAGAACCGCCGGCTGTAGTCGGCATCGGCGCCTACAAGGGAGTGGCTGATGACCGATCCGATCTGGCTGTCGACACTCCAGTGAATGAACAGTCCGAAGCCGAGATCGCGGAACCACTCCAGCCGTTCCTGACGGTTACCAGGCGTAGTTTGCGCGTGGAGAGGGATCTGCAGCAAGACCCAAAGGGTCGCAAACAAGAGAATCGTCCGTTTCATTCTGAGCATCTCCGGCATCACGATCCCAAGTATCGCACGACTCCGCTTCTATATCCTTACGACGCACATGGCACACTGCCCCGAACGCTCCGCGGAGGCTCAGAGCATGATTAGTAATTCCCCCTTTTTGGAAAGAGCCGGTCATAATAGAGGCAGCATCCCGATATCGAAAAGGAGATTTGCAAGCGTGTCCATGGTCGGAAAAAACATCGACGATTTGTGCACCCGCTGCGGGCTCACCCTGGCTCATGTGGTCCTCTACGAAGTGAGAGGGGCCGTCCGGGGTGTGAAGTGCAAGACCTGCGGGTCTGAGCACCGTTACCGCGGGGCAAAGCAAGAAAGGCAACCAAACACGGTGCGTCGCATCTCGCAGGTGGCATCCGGGACACCACGACCGGCCCGGCCGGCGGATGCTCGGCTCTGGGAGCGGCGCAACACCGCCACTGCGCCAGACGCCATCGTCCGGGAATACAAACGCACAGAACGCTACCAAAAAGGAGAGGTGATCGCCCACCCGCAATTCGGCCGGGGATTCGTCGAAACAATTACGGCAGACAGCATGGACGTCCTTTTCCGGGAGGGCCGGAAGGCCCTCGTTATGAACCGCCAGCCGGCGCCCGAAGCGCCCGGCCGATGACGGCTTCCCTTACCTCGCTTACCAGTTGGTATTGATGTGCTCCAGCTGCCGCGGAGTTTTGTTAAGTTGGCAGTGGAGCTGCAAGAGTGACCACAACAAATCGTCGGCACCGGTGATGGCCTCGTAATGATTGGCGTTCCCGTCTGCACGAAACAGGCCGTTTTTCGAGAACAGCCCAACCGCCATGTCCGCCACTGAAACGGCTAACGACTCGAAGTGTTCCCTTTTCTCCGGCGCGATCTCCGGTTGCTTAGCGAGGCCGAGGAGAAGTGAAATCACCTGCCCGCAGACGCTTGGCCAAAGATCCTCGCGCTGCTGCGGCAGCCCCTCGGTCAGGAGCAGGTTCGCAGTCCCGAGCGCCGCTTCCAGAAACCGCCTGTCTCCAGTCTGACGGTACCTGGTCAGGTCGCGCAACGCGGCTCCGGATAGGCCGCAGCTTCCGTAGCTCATTTCCCAGACGGGACTGAGCGTTGTACTGAGCGCTCGCGTACCCCCGGACGTCACCAGCCTTCGACCGTTTGCTCCCATCCCCGCATATCTCGCGGCCGCACCCGGATCAGTCGGCGGTGCAGATTTTTGGGTTGAGTTGCCCGAAGCGGTCTCACGGAAAGCGACTTCGTCCAGCTCTCGGACCAGCTCCTCCCATCTCAGGCGACATTCCGGGATGAGCTGAGCAGCTTCCCAGAGCGCGGCCCGCAGCGTCGGGTCAGTGGAGTGTTCGGGCTCAAAAGCGCCCGGTTCGACCAGGAGGCTGGTCTCCCCGAGCCGGCGCCCCGTCCGACTCTCAATGAGGACCTCGGCTCGTCGGATGTACTTCGGGTCGCGGCTCTGAACGTAGGCGTTGGCATACGCCCAAATATAGAAGCCGGCGTGGCGCGGATAGGCGGCTCCCGTGTCCGGAGCGTACTGTTCCCAGCCGGCATGCCGGCTGAAGTCACCGACCTTACGGTTGCCGATCTGAGAGAGCCACAGAGCATCCGCATTCCGAAGGGCGCGGTGAGGATCGATCGAGTAGATTTCGTCATAAAGCGCAAAGCGCCGGAAGAATTCGTAAAGATTTCCGTGCGGCTTTTCGCGAACAAAGTCCCAGCACATATGCTCGCCGGTGGCCATCAACCCAGTGGCCGGACTCTGACACTTCTCCAGCCAGAAGCGCAGGTATTGACGTGCGTGTTCGGCGAACTTGGGCTCCCCCGTTACCCTGCTCAGCTCGAACATCGTGCGGAGCAACATGAGGTCATGTTCCAAGTTGTTTCCCGCAGGAGACCGGTCGGTCGGGCGAATACCGCACGGGGGTTCCGGAAGCCCGAAGCCTATCGCGTCGCACATTCCGCTCCGACAGCCCTCGTAGTATTGACTGGGCAAAGGAACCACCGGCAGGGACATGCGGTCGAGATCCAGCATGGCTGCAAAAAGCGGGGAATGGACCGGACCGTAGTGGTCCGTGCCCTTTTCCATCATCGTTTCCACAAACGTCCGGACGACCCGAAGGTATCGATCCTCTACCGCGTCCGGCGCGCCGCAGGCAAAAGTCAGGGAGCACAGGCAGACGAGGGGCAAGAGCTTCTTGTACATAATTTCCCTGGGACTATTTGACAGGATTTGGAGGATTCACAGGATTCGAATCTTGTTAATCCTGTGAATCCTGTCTAGATGGATCTAGAACACCCCTCGGAACGAGAGCTGGATGGTGCGGTTCCCACCAACCACGTCCCGAATGACTCCGAACGTGCTCTTGCTTGCCAAGTTCGTTCCCGGAGACCCCCACTGCGGGGTGTTGAGAATGTTGGCCATGTCCGCCCGGAGGTCAAACCTGACGCTCTCCCAGATCCGGAACCGCTTGATCAGCGACACGTCCAGATGCCGGTTACTCGGCGCGCGAAGCTCCGCGAGGTAGGGCAGCTCGGGCGACACCATGTACTGCGTGGGCAGCGATTGAAAGGCGGTCGTGTCGAAGTAAGGATTGAGGATGTTCCCCGAGGCGTCCACCTGATCGCCCCTGCGGTCCGCGACCGGTCCACTCTTGCTCGGGTCTTTGATTCTGATTGGCCGACCGTTCGCATCGGTGATTTCGAGCGGTTTTCCAGCTGAATATCCGAAGACCGAGCTGACAATCCATCCTCCGAAGATCCGGTCGGCAAGGGCTTTGCCGTTAAGAAGGCTCTTTCCCTGGCCGAAGGGCAACTCGTAGATCGTCACGAAGTTG
>CAYQYP010000104.1:0-36594 GCA_964421755.1 uncultured Acidobacteriota bacterium | reverse complement strand
CACAGATGCCGGTTGCTTTGACCCGCAGTAGCACTTCCCCCGGACGGGGCTCAGGCGGTGCGGCAACGTCGTCGATGCGGATGTCTTTCGGTCCGTAGAGTCTGGCGGCTTTCATGATGGGGCATTATTGTACACCGCCGCAATATGGTTCCGTAGTCCCGGACAATAGGGTCGTCGAGTAGCCCGGAACCGCAAACGGAGCGTTTTTGCGAAGTGCGCGGATTCTCACCGAAAGCTCGAAGTCCCGCCTCCGCACTCCGCATTCCGCATTCGGGTCAGCTCCTGGCGCCCTCGAGCTGCCGGGCACGGTACTTCTGAGTGGCGTATCCGACGATCATTCCCACGATCCCACCCGGCAGCATGATCTGCCAGTAGTAGTGCTCACCGGTGTCGCTCGGCATCAGCGCGACGAGGAATGCCAGGAAGAGCCCGACTCCCAGGCCGAGGAGTATCCCGAGTGGCAGCGAGTTTACTTTCTTGGCGAAGTAACCGATCAGAGCTCCCGCGATCAGTCCTTTGATCGTGGATCCGATCACGATTCCGGTAATGTAAGGAGCCGTCTCCGGGGCAGATATCAGGGCCGTCAGACCGTCGAAGATCCCGAGGACACCACCGAGCAGAATGCCAAACAGCGTCTTGTTCATCGTCACATCTCTCCTGTTCTACTGCGCACTACCCACTGCGCACTACGCATTATTTTTGCGATCACGGCTTAGAAACAGTGCGCAGTGCGAAGTGCGCAGTGCTGTGATCACTCTTCTATTCAACAAACCGCCGCGTTTCTTTAGCGGCCGGTGAAAAAAAGCAGCAAGGTCCGCATGACGAGGTAAGCCAGGACCAGGAGGACAGGCGTACGGTAGGTCCTTAGAAGCCGGGTGAGCATCTCCCCGGGGCCCTCCCTGTAAGCCGAAATCCGGATGCCGGTCAGGTAACGCTGAATATCCGCACCCAACTCTGCAACGGACGGGTAGCGGTCTGCGGGCTCCGTTGCCATAGCCCTGGCGCATACGGCCCGCAACGGTTTCGGCACCCGTGAGGAAGGCCGCAGCTCGGCCGGACGGTCCGCCGAGCTCGAACGTGGATGCGACCCGGTTAACAGAAAGAAGAGGATCGCGCCGAGCGAGAAAACGTCGCTTCGTTCCGAAACCTGCGAAATATCACCGCGCGCCTGCTCGGGAGGCATGTAACCCGGTGTTCCAATCACCATGCCGTCGCGAGTAGCCCGAGTGTCACCCGTGTCCGAACCGGCCGGCGCTTCCATGCGCGTTTGGCCGAGCGAGGCGAGGAAGCCCGCAATGCCCCAATCGAGGACCAGGACTTCTCCATAAGATCCGATCATTATGTTCTGCGGCTTGAGGTCCCGATGAACGATACCTTTTGCGTGCGCAAATCCGACCGCGTCGCAAATCTTCAGGAATACCTGCAGGAGCTCCGAGCGAAGTCTGGTTCCCTTAACGTACTCGTCCAGGCGCTGCCCCTGAACCAGCTTCATGACGTAGAACATCCGGCCGTCGGGCAGGGAGCCGAGGTCGTGAACGGGAACGATGCCCGGGTGCTCGAGCGCAGCAAGGATTTTCGCCTCCCTGGCCAGGCGTGCGGAAGCATCCGTCGCGCGCAGCTCGACGTTGAGGATCTTGATGGCAACCTGCCGGTGCAGCAGGCTGTCTGTCGCACTGTACACGGCTCCCATCCCGCCGCGACCGATTCTCTCGGTGGCCCGGTAACGGGTGCCTTCCAGCTCCGGCCAATCGGAAACATCGCGAAGGTGCTCGAAAACTCCATCGTGGAGTGGATTCACTTAGTGCCTCGTTTCAGAAATATGGTGACGTTTGCCGAGGCCCTGGCGAGGCGAGGTCGAGAAGAGAGGAGGAGTCGATGCCAGAGCATCGGCGACGACGAACGACAAAGAGATCGCCCGCCAGGGCCTCGGCCCTCCGGGTGGCGGCGGGACGGCCTCGCTTGCTTTGTCGCTCCTCCTTGACGATGCTCCGGCATCGCCTTCGTCGTCGCTTCGCGCCATCGAGGCCGTCGCGCTCGCCACAAACGTTACCGTATCTCTGAAACGAGGCACTTAGCCCTCTCCGTCATCTTTCAGGCGTTCGATGAGCCTTCGCTCCCGCTTGGTCGGGCGTCCGCTGCCGCGGGGGCGCGTGGCCGAGGAACGGCGCATCAACTGTTCCAGGGGGTCGAGCACCGGACGGGGAGGGCTGACATCTTCGAAAAGCAATCTGGCCTCGTCCTTGGAGACTGGTTTCTCCCGGAGACCCTTTACCAGGACGACTTTTTTCCACGACTCGATCTGGATCTCGACGCGATCGTCAAGACGCACGGTTCGATGGGCTTTCGCCGTCGCGCCGTTCACGCTGACGCGCCCAGTCTCGCAGGCGTGCGCAGCCTGTGAACGGGTCTTGAAAAGACGCGCAACCTGCAGCCACTTGTCCAGTCGAACCGAGTCAGGCGGCACCAATAGAATTGTAGCAGGGAGAAAATATGACGTCCCAGGAACTGATTGCCCGCTTCGAACTTCGCCCGCATCCGGAAGGCGGCTTCTTCCGGGAAACGTACCGCTCTACGGCCGTGGTTTCTGCGTCCGCCCTGCCGGGTGTGCTCTCGGGCAACCGGGCCCTGAGCACCGCGATACTCTTCCTGCTGCCCGAAGGAACGCGGTCCCGCCTGCATCGGCTTCGCTCGGATGAAATATGGCACTTCTACCTGGGAGGTCCCCTCCGGATGGTTTTTCTGAGGGAGCCGGGGGGAGTCCGGTGGGACAGTGTCATCCTCGGGCACGACATCGGCTCCGGCCAACACCTCCAGTACCTGGTGCGGGCGAACACTTGGTTTGGCGCCGCTCCCTTGCCCGGTGTTCCGTACTCCCTGGTTGGCTGCACGGTCGCGCCCGGTTTTGATTTTGAGGACTTCGAGCTCGGCGAGCGAGGGGAGCTGATCGGGCAGTTTCCGGCTGAAGCGGAGCTGATCAGGGAGTGGACCAGCTGACCAGTGGACAATAGAAACTGAAGACGACTGATGAAGCTTGCCAACCGGGCCGAAAAGCGGCGGATTCTGAACAGCGAATCCGCCCTGCGAGTGACTGCTTTCGCACGCCGAGTGGTCGTAGGGCGGATTCGCTGTTCAGAATCCGCCGCTTTTCGGCCCGGTTGGTTACATTTACAAACAGCTCAGCCGGTCAGCCGGTTAGCTGGTCAGCCCTCCGTCTCACCACTTGCCGGTCTTGTTTGCGGCCGGCTTCGGCAGGTGTTCGAGCGGTTTGAGATTGCGCTGCATCTCCTCGTCCGAAAAGCCGATTTCGGATAATTGACCCGAGAGGAACTTGTCGTACCCGGTAAGGTCCATCAATCCGTGCCCGCTGTAGCAGAACAGAATCACTTTTTCCTTGCCTTCTTCCTTAGCGCGCAGCGCTTCCTCGATGACGCAGGCAATCGCATGGCTGGTTTCCGGGGCGCAGATTGATCCCTCGGTCCTTGCCCAGGTCATTGCCGACTGGTAGCAGCGCACCTGGTCGATGGCGCGGGGTTCAAGCAGGCCTTCGACAATGGCCTGGCTGATCATCGGGGCGATTCCGTGATAGCGGAGGCCCCCCGCGTGGATAGGTGCAGGAACGAAGGAATGGCCGAGGGAGAACATCGGCAGCAGCGGCGTCATTCCAGCGGTGTCGCCGAAATCGTAGACAAACGGCGCTTTGGTCATTGTTGGGCATGCGGATGGCTCGACCGGAATGATCCGGATGTCCGCCCCATTGATCTTGTCGAGTGTAAAGGGGAATGCGAGGCCAGCAAAGTTACTGCCGCCGCCCGCACATCCCACGACGATGTCGGGTCGCTTCTCACCGGCGAGCTGCAGTTGACGTTGGGCTTCCTGGCCGATGACTGTCTGGTGGAGCAGGACGTGGTTCAAGACACTGCCGAGCGAGTAACGCGTTTGTCCGGAACTGTCACAGACAGCAGCCTCCACGGCTTCGCTGATTGCGATTCCAAGGCTACCGGGCGTGTCGGGGTACTCGGCAAGAATTTTCCGTCCCGCCTCGGTCTCGCTGCTGGGACTGGCGATGCAGTCTGCGCCCCACACCTTCATCATCAGCTTGCGGAGCGGCTTCTGGTCAAAACTGATGCGGACCATGAAGACCTTGCATTCGAGCCCGATCAGGGTGCAGGCGAAAGCCAGGGCACATCCCCACTGGCCGGCGCCGGTTTCGGTGGTCAGCCGTTTGATCCCGAACTGCTTATTGTACCAGGCCTGGGGGACCGCCGTGTTGGGCTTGTGGCTTCCCGGCGGACTAACGCTTTCGTCTTTGAAGTAGATACGTGCCGGGGTTTGCAGGTACTTCTCCAAGTCGACCGCGCGTCGCAGTGGAGTCGGCCTCCATCTCAGGAGGATGTCCCTGACTTCTTCGGGAATCTGGATCCAGCGCTGCTGGCTGACCTCCTGCTCGATCAGGTTCATCGGAAAGACCGGGGCGAGCATGTCGGGGCTTATCGGTTTGCCGTCGCCGGTCAACGGCGGCTGCATTGGAGTCGGGAGGTCGGCGGCCAGGTTGTACCATTGCCTGGGCATCTCAGCTTCGTCGAGGTGATATTTGCGAATCATGAAGTCTCCTGTTGCCTAAACGTATCTGGCGGCGATAACGCCAGAGCACACGAGAAATAGACTAAGACTCGTTCTGTGTCAAGACGTATAGCTGCTAGCAGGTTGCGAGGACCGTGAAGGTGCGGACTGAGGATTTGACCACGAAGACGCTCTCGTTGTTGGTGCCGGGGTCGGACGGCCAGAGATAGAAACCGGCTTGTGTCAACAAATCGGCGGAATTTTGAACTTTGCCCTCGAGCGTCTCGCCATCCGCGAACCGAATCCGGACCCAGAGCTTTTCCGCAACTGGAGTCTTTCCGAGGAAAGCGATTGGGCTGTATTCCGGATCTCCCTGAAAGTCTCGCACGAAGAACACAGCCTTGAGGTCTGCGAGGGGGATCTCACTCTGTTTGCCCTCCCGGCTGAGAAACTTCACCTTGTCCTTCAGCTCCGCAGGATAGGCAAAACCGTTCGTGGTTTTACCGTCCCGTCCACGGAGCACCACCTTGCGCATTGATTCTTTCCACACAGCGGTGTCTCTCGAAATGGTGAAGGGTGAGTGTGCGGTGAAGGCAGGCGATTAGTCAATCTCCATCTTCTTGATTTTGCTCAGAAGCGAACGATAGCTGATATGGAGCATTTGTGCGGTGCGTTTTCGATTAAAGCCGTTTCGTCTCAGGGTGCGTTCAATAACTCGTCGTTCGGCCTCGAAGCCCGCCATCTTGGCCATCTCGACGAGGGACGGGGAAGCAGGCACCTTCCTCTGAATGTCCCTGGTCTTCTGCCGCAGCCCGGCGAACGAGGTTCTCGAGTCGTTAAACAGGACCAGCGTTTTGATGAAATTCTCCAGCTCGCGAATATTGCCGGGCCAAGGATAGCTCTTGAGAAGGAGGTAGTCTTCGTCTCGAATTTCAGGCTTGTGATTGCGGGCAAACTGTCGGCCGTATATCTCCAGGAAGTACTCAGCCAGCTCAGGAATATCCTGCTTGCGGTCACGCAACGGTGGCACGGCGATGTGAACGACATTGAGTCGATAAAACAGGTCTTCCCGAAAGCTGCCTTTCGACACTTCTTCGTAAAGATCCCTGTTGGTCGCGGCGAGCACACGAACATCGACCGAAGTCGTGACGTTGGATCCGAGCGAGTGGAATTCTCCGTCCTGAAGCATGTGCAGGAGCTTGGCCTGGGCGGAGACGGTGAGCTCACCGATTTCGTCAAAGAACAGTGTCCCGCGGTGTGCGCCTTCAATCTTGCCGGAGCGATTCTGATGCGCGCCTGTGAAGGCTCCCGTCTTGTATCCGAACAATTCGCTTTCGATGAGGTTGTCCGGGATGGCGGCGGAGTTGATTTTTACAAAAGGATGGTCGCGCCTCGAGGAACGGAGGTACAGCTGGTGCGCGATGACTTCCTTGCCCACGCCGGTCTCCCCGGTAATCAGCACGCTCAGATCAGTTGGCGCGATCCGTTCGATGATCGACGCGATTTTCTGCATCTGAGGATTTGCCGAACTGGCGAACGGAATGTGGTCCTCGTAGGTGAAATTGCTCGAATCCATCCTCGAATCCATCAATGGAAGGCCCCTTATAGCACTAAGTATGCCAAATGCGGCAAATCGAGACAAATTCTCGGCCCGGAGTTGTAGAAGCAGCGCCGGACAACCATTTCAAGGTCGCAAGCGACCAAGCCGGCGGACCGGCTCCCAATCGTATGCGGGTCAAACTATTACCAGGTTTGCACATTCTGACCATCCAGCTACGCATTTGATCCATCCGAAAGCCGCGCCTCGGCCTCGAGGAGAAGGGCTGCCAGGGAGTTGGCATCCCGAGGATAGACCGCGTACGAAGTCCGCAGGGAGTAAGTGTCGTCTCTCTTCAGGCTGAAGACGAAAGAGTCGGATTCCAACCGGGCGAGGATCCGCCTGGCCGTCTGCAGATCCGAATGGGGAGCCACCACGGCCAGCCGATTGTCGCTGAGTTGTCCGAGAAGGTCTGTGCGACGCAGGCTGGCATTGAGCCGCTCCGCGAGGGAGGCAATTGCAGCGGCAACGCCGGCTTGTTGGGCTCCAGCCAGCGGCTGAACGTCGGCAATGATCAGGGAAACGAAGTAGTTGTAGCGACGTGCCCGAACGAGCTCGGTCTCAAGAAAGTGAAGAAAGACTTCGGGCTTGAGGCAGTCGAGCTCGGGGGTCAGCAGGTTTCTCATCGCGAGCGGGATCGATTGAGCTTCAAAAGTCATTCCCTTACGAACCTTTATCTCTGATCGGGGCACACTTCTCCCGTGCTTCTGCAACCGACAGGCGTTTCCTGGCATCTAGCTAGGTAATTCGGCCACGTGCTCGTCGTCGATGAAATACAGGGCCGACCAGGAACCGTCGAGCACACGGCAACTGTCCGGTAAGTTGTGTTTGAGTGTATGCAATTCTTGAGCCGATCGACGTGCGGATTGACTGAAGGGACAGACGCGGTGCAGTCACGGGACTTAGTGAAAACCTTGTGTGGTTTGACTTGTAAGGTGACGCGGGACATAATGTCCGTAGGGTGTTAAGCCCCACCGTCCCCTTCCAACCTGTCCCTGCAGGACGGTTTTGTTCTGCAGCTATTGGGAAGTTGCTTTCACTCTCGCTGACGCCCTCCCCTTTTGGGGCGTGACCGTTTAACGCGGTTTTAGAGGCGTTAGGCAGGATTTTAATAATGGGAATTGCGTCACAAGCAGCCAAGACCTTGCTATTCGTGGACGATGAGCCGTCCTTTCGTGACTTTGTTGCGAGGAGCCTCGGCGTAAACGGTTATCGTGTAGTCAGTGCACCTCATTGGGATGAAGCCCGCAACATGCTTCGGAAGGGCAATTTGACGCCAGATGTCATATTCGTGGACACCCTGTCGCTCAAGCGAGACCTCCGTGAGGTGGTCGGGGAAACGGCCAGTACTCCGGTGGTGGTGCTTTCAGCGGACAGGGATGCCGCGAGCATCGTGCGGGCAATGCGAAGCGGCGCCCGCAACTACATCTGTAAACCCGTGACGCCCAAGGAAATCGATCGGGTGGTCTCGGAGATGTCCGCGGTCTCTGACGTGGAATCACGTGCCGCGTCTGTTCCCGAGGCGGTCACGCATTACAATCCTCGCCCGGATTTTGTTTTCTGCAGTCCGAAAATGCAGCAGCTTCATCAGATGGTTATGCAGATCGCGGACGCCCGGGTTCCCGTCCTGATCCTCGGTGAGAGTGGCGTCGGTAAAGATGTTGTAGCACGCTCCATCCATCGAAATTCCAGGCTGGTCGCCAAGCCCTTTGTGAAGGTCAATTGTGCGGCGTTGCCCGCAGAACTGACGGAGAGCGAGCTTTTCGGGTACCAGAAGGGGGCTTTCACTGGCGCCGACATCGACCGGCCGGGCAAGTTCGAATTTGCCAACGGCGGGACGATCTTCCTGGACGAAATCGCCGAGTTTACCCCCGGGGTCCAGGCCAAACTTCTCCAAGTGCTGCAGGACGGTCGATTTACCCGCCTCGGGAGCAACCAGGAAATCAGTGTCGACGTGCGAATCATTGCAGCCACCAACAGGCGTCTTGAAGAAGCCATTCGAAACGGTAGGTTTCGCCAGGATCTGTATTATCGGCTGAACGTTGTCACACTCGACCTGCCGCCCTTGCGTGAGCGCAGGGAAGAAATTCTGGAGTTGTCCCGCTATTTTCTAATCAAATACGGGCAGGAGTTCAAAAGCGGCGTAACCAGTATTCCGCACGAGCTGAAGGACGCGTTCATGGCCTATCACTGGCCCGGGAACGTGCGAGAGCTGGAGAATACCATCAAGCGTTTCATGGTGCTTCAGGACACCGATGCCATTCGGCAGGAACTCGAAGCGCGCACCAGCAAACAGACGAGTGCCGAGATAGACGCCTTGGCCGACACCTACATCGAGGCGTCCGACGACGACCTGGACCTGAAAGAAATCAGTCGCAAAGCTGCCTTGACGGTGGAAAAGAGCATGATCGTCAAGACGCTCAACAAGACGAGCTGGAATAAGTGGCGAGCTGCCAAGGAACTCCGGGTGAGCTACAAGACGCTACTGAGCAAGATCGAGCAACACGACATCAAACCGGCCATGTACTAGAGCAAGGGGCAACATGGACTGACACGCGATGTCGTCTGCGTCAGTCCATGTTTGCCGCTATTCTTCCATTACCGCGGTTGCGGCTCGATGACCGTCAGGTATTCTCCGGTGTAATCGCCGAACAGAGCGCAGCCCGCCAGCGGTTGGCTGCTCGTGATTCGCAGGTGTCCTCCCGCCTGCTCAAACGCCAGTCCGAAAACGGCGGGACTGTTGATGATTTCGACGAACCGACCGCCCGCCGGAATGACAATGTCCTTCTGTGCCGTCATCAAGCCTTGGCGGTTGAAAGCCTCCAGCCGAACGCTTGCCGGGAAAGACGCCGTATTCTGAAGTCCTAGTCCCGTAAAGACGTTGCTGGCTCTGGACTGGGCGACGTGCAGGTAGGCCAGATCCAGCTGTGCCTCGCCGATGACTGGCACGCTGTATCTGACCTTGGGTCCGGCCGATACCCGCAACGATCCGGCCAGTCTGGGCAGTTGCTCCGTCACCTGCGGGTCGGGAGAAATCACCTCGATCGTCAGGTGTCCAGACGCCGCGAGTGACCCTTGGAGCAGTGCCTGTTGCGTGAACAGGTCGGTCAGGTTCGCAACCATTGCTCCGTTGGCCGAGATATCGACGTCGCGGCTGGCCAGTTCTCCGTTCGGACCAAACGCCTTGATTCTCAGCCTCGTGATGAACGACGAGGCATTGACAACAGCCAAGTCGGTCTGCTCGCCGTTGGCCCCGACATAATAGTGGGGGACCCAGAGTCGTGAGACCGGGTTCGCCGTCTGAGCAGACAGGGTTGCGAACGATTCAGTGTCGGCCTGCAGTCCGAAGGCTTGTATCGGATGATTGGCTGCAACCCGCACGTAGAAGGGAGCGGAGGCGCTCGGAACGTTTCCTATGAAGTTCCTTAACGTATCCTGCCTTACGGCGCCGGGAGCCAGGGTCGAGGTGACCTCCGCCAGGGTTGCACCTTCCTTGCTGACGAGCGTCATCGTGAGGTCCGCAGGATTAGAGGAATCCGAGTTGCTGACCGTGAGCATCGTCTTGTCGGCCGCGTGCAGGCCAGCCCCGGGGAAATATACGACGGATGCGGGTATCGCCTGTGTGCCGATGCCATCCATCCGCCTCAAGGCTGAATCCGTAAGGATCGCGAAACCGTTGACCGATCCATCGCTGTCAGCAAGCAGGGAAGCGCCACTTGGCAACAGGCCCAGCGTGTCGATTATGAAAGCGTCCTGATACTGGGGACCAAGCGTCGTCGTTCTGACGGGACTAGAAGTCCCAGTCGAATCCACGACGGAGAGGGACACATCGGTGGCGAGGTCGCCGAAGTTGACGAGGCCCAGGCTCACAAAGGTGTCCTGGAATACCGGGTCTACGCCTTCGACTGATGAGGGAGCAACGATCGTCATACTCGCGTTTTTCGTCACGAACACCCTCATGTCGTCAGTCCCGTACAGGCCGTGTTCGTCGGTCACGGTGAGTCGGAAGATCAGGGTGGTGGTGCTGCTGACCTTCGGTGCGATGAATTTGGCTGTCGCAGTCATGGCATTCTGGAGCGTGACCGAGGGGCCGGATCGCTGGGTCCAGGCGTATCGAAGCGTGTCGCCGTCCGGATCGCTGCCCGATCCTCTCAAGTACGCCGTTTGCCCGCGAGAAACGGTCAGATCGGCGCCACAAACGGCAACTGGCGGGCGATTGGCCACTGCCAGCACCCGAATGCCCACTTCGTTGGAACCCGTTCCGCCGCGGCCGTCACTGACGGTGAGCTGAAACCTGAGCGAGGTCTCGACCGTCACTATAGGAGCGACGAAGCTCATCGACGCGCTGTTGGCATTGACGATCGATACAGCCGGTCCGTAGCTCTGAGTCCAGGAGAAACTGAGTGGGTCCCCGTCCGGGTCGCTTCCCGTCCCGGTGACCGTAACCGTTTTGCCGGACGAGACGATCTCATCCGGGCCGGCATTGGCGGTCGGAGGAGTGTTGGCGATGACCTGAGGAACGGTCGCTTGGACTTGACTCGAGTAGCCGCTTTCGAGACCTGACGAGTCCACGGCCGTTACGACGAAGTAATAGGTATGGCCGGGTAACACCGTGGAGTCGATGTACGTTGCCGTCGAAACACCTCCGCCGTCGATCCGTAAATATCCGGATCCGCTGGTTTCCGAACGGTAAACGCGGTAAGAGGTTACGTCGCTTTCCGAGTTTGGTGTCCACTCCAGGGTGACGCCGGCCGCCCATGAGGAGCACGTCAGAAAGCAGAAGACAAAAAGAGACGCCAAAGACCTGACAGACTTGGAACCCATTTACACCCCCGATAAATCCGCACTGCTTTTAACCTGTCGGGGGCGAGTAGAGTGTGAGGACGATCACACCAACCCAATTCGATTGAGTAATCGGCTTCACTTTTTAGGGAAGCTCGTTCAGTAACCGACATCCATCCGTCAGCTTATCCAATTGGTTCCACTACGTTTAACGGGCAGCATCTTGATAGGCCCCGTTTTTGCTACAGGGTAGACAACCAGAAGTCTTGGGGGAGAAATCTGCTTTAGTCGGTCGAAGACGGGTCAAGAAGGATAACCGGCGCCGGTTACACTCACTGCCGGAGGCAGTCAGCCGTCGTACCACATGTGTTCCGACCACAGATGATGGAGGCGGTTCGGTCGCATTGGAAGGCGAATTGACGGCAAACCGCAGTACTTGATGAGTTCAATCGGAGGAATTGATGGCGGATCTGATTCGCAGAGAACACGAATATGTACCGGGCCCGGCTATGCGACTGGACAGGAGCCGGCCGAATCCCGGTCTGAACGAAGATGACGGCGTCGACATCCGCCGGTACTATCAAGTCCTGGTGAAGCGGCGTTGGCTCATCATAGCTGTGGTGATGACAGTGATAGCGGTCGTTGCGCTCCAGAGCTTCACCACCACGCCGCTGTATCGAAGTAGCGTCAAGATACAGATCGACCCTGATTCTTCCAATATCGTTCCGTACAAGGACTTCAACGAAGCCTCTGCAGAATACAGGGGTTCCGAGACCTATCTGCAGACTCAGTTGGAAGTACTCAAAAGCCGAGCCCTTGCGCGTCGCGTGGTCGATCGTCTGAATCTCCCCAACGATCCCCGGTTCAACGCTCCCATCAGCACCGGATTCATAACCACGCAGTTGAACTGGGTTCGAACTGAATTGACGGGTCTTTTTTCCGGCAGCGGATCTGAAAAGGGTGCGACTGCTGGGACGGCCAAGGCAGACGCTGAGCAGACGGTCGCGGCGCCCGGCACCTGGGCAGCGATCGACAAACTGCAGAGCGGCATGGATATCAACCAGATCCCCAACAGCCGGCTGGTTGAAATCAGCTGGAGCGGCTCGGATCCGGAGCTGACGGCCGTAGTTGTGGATGCGATCGCCGAGGAATTCATCGAGCAGAACCTGAGAACCAGGTACGAGGCGACCGCTCGAGCGACCGAATTTCTGAAGGAACAATTGCAGGAGATCAAGTCCAAGGTCGAGAAGTCAGAGGCGGAGCTCGTCAAATACGCCCGCGAGAACAACATCCTGAATATCACGGACCGCGAAAGCATTTCCCAGCAGACCTTGTCGGATCTCAACCGTCAAGTGACCGAAGTCCAGGGGACGCTGATCAGCGAATCGGCCAGGTTCCAGGCGGTCAGGAATGCCACCGTGGATAACTTCCCGCAGGTACTCCGGAGCCCGACCATTCAGACACTCGAGGAGCGGCTTTTCGGTCTGGAGCAAAACCTGGCAAGTCTTTCGGCGCAATTCGGTGCCGAATGGCCAGCCGTCGTTCAGGCCAGGGAGCAGATTACAGAGGTTAAGCAGCAGCTCGCAAAAGAAAAGCGGGAAGCCATCCAGCGGGCGAGGATGGAATACCAGATGGTAATCGATCGCGACCGCATGCTCCAGGGCGCCTTCAACCGGCAGAAGTCGCAAGTCAACAAGATGAACGAGGACTCCATTCAGTACAACATCCTCCAGCGCGAAGTCGACACGAACAAGCAGCTGTACGACGGGCTCCTCCAGCGCCTGAAGGAGGCGGGTGTCTCAGCCGGCTTGCGTACCAGCCCGATCCATATCGTGGATCACGGCCGGGTGCCGACTGCGCCGTTCCTCCCCCGGAAGGCCGCCGACCTGGCGTTTGCCCTGGGTATCGGGCTGCTCCTGGCGATCGGCCTGGCGTTTCTGATGGAGTACATGGACAACACCCTCAAGACCCCCGATGAAGTGGAGGCTTCGATCGGTCTGCCCTCCCTGGGCGTTATCCCGACGATCGCCAAGCCGGGTCGCACCCAGAAGTTCCTTGCCGCCAAGAACTCGGAGGAAGACGAGAATTCGACCGCGCTGCTTAATGCCAACGAGCTTCGTTTCCGCGTCTGGGAGTCATATCGGTCGCTGCGAACCTCGATCCTGTTGTCCAACTCGGGCAAGCCACCTCGCACCATTCTGGTCACCTCTTCGATACCGGGTGAAGGGAAGACAACGACGGTTGCGAACATCGGAATAGTACTAGCCCAGACCGGGGCGAGGACGCTGCTTGTCGACCTCGACATGCGGAAGCCTGCTTTGGACGACAAGTTCAACTGCAGAGGAGAGAAGGGGATGAGCTCCTACCTGTCGGGGAACTCCGATCTCTCATCGCTGATCCGGCCGACAGCTTACCCCAATCTTTTCATCCTGCCCGCTGGTTTTCGGCCTCCGAATCCCGCGGAGCTGATCGGTTCGGACAAGATGGAGACCGGGCTGAAGCTCCTGGGCGAATACTTCAAGTACGTGGTGGTCGACAGTCCGCCGGTACTCGCCGTAACGGATGCGCTCGTTATCTCTCCGCTGGTTGACGGGGTAGTCCTGGTCGTTCGTGGCGGCGCGACGCCAAAAGACGTGGTGCGCAAGGCCGGTGGGCACCTGGTCGGGGTCCATGCGAGGATTCTCGGCGCGGTGATCAACAACGTGAACATGGATGCGCCCGAGTACGTCCACTACTACCGCCACTATTACGACGAAACATACAGCAACGATTTTTCGGCGGCCTGACTTGTCAACTGACGACTGACAACTGACGGCTGAATGACGATTAATGCGGTACGGCTCAGCGGCTTGCGAACCGGAAGATAGTCAGCTGTCGGTCGTTACTCGTCAGTGATTTGGAGATAATAATGAAAAAGCTACTCACCCTGTTAGTTCTTCTGGCACAGACGGCTCTTGCTCAACAGCAGCAGCCGCCATCCGGGCAACCCGATTCCACAGGGAATCGACCTCAGCAGCAGCAACAGCCGGCTGGGCAGTCGAATTCGACTTGGAACCAGAAGATTCAGCAGCTGAGTTTCAGCGGTTCTGGGGAGTATCACCTGGGGAACGGTGATCTGATCGAGGTCAGTGTCTTCGGAGTAGACAACTTCAAGCAGCAGGTTCGAGTGGATTCAGCAGGAGACGTCACCCTGCCTTACGTCGGAGCGATGCCTGTCGCTGGTTTGACCGCTACCCAAGTCGGGGAGAAGGTGAGATCCCTGCTCGACGGGAAGTACATCAAGAATCCTCAGGTGTCTGTCTTTGTCGTGGAGTACCGCTCGCAGCCGGTTTTCGTACTCGGTGCGGTTATGCGGCCGGGTCAGTATCAGATTACGTCGAATCTGCAGCTGGTCGATGCGATCGCTCTGGCCGGCGGGCTCAACACGGAGACAGCGGCGGGCTTCGCGATCATCCAGCGGCGCGGGCGCGAGCAGACAGCGACGACCGCTCAGTCGGGCGGGCCCATGGACGGCCAAGCGGCCAGGGTTACCCCTGCCTCGGCCTCCAGTCCTGGGGTCCCGGCCCCAAGCAGGCCGAATGAAAGCACTCGAATTGACCTGCGGGACCTTTTGGACAACGGCAACCTCGAGCTGAACGTCCCGATCTATGGCGGAGATGTGGTTCAGATACCGGAGAAACAGCTTGAGCGTTTCTACGTGATCGGCGACGTCAACCGCCCGGGCGCCTATGAGCTTCCGACCGAGGATAAGCTGCTGGTCACCCAGGCACTCGCCTGGGCGGGTGGTCCGCTGCGGACGGCCAAGAAGTCCAAAGGAGTGTTGGTCAGGTACGACGAAAAGGGTGGCCGGCAGGAAATGGCGATCAATGTCGACGACATCATGAAGGGCAAGAATCCCGACATCACCGTACTTCCAAACGACGTCATTTTTCTGCCGGGCAGCACTGCCAAGAGCATTGGCTACGGCCTGCTCGGCGTGCTTCCTGGGACTGCTTCAAGCGCACTGGTCTACGGAACGGTCAGACGCTAGAAGGACCGGTCACTTCCCCGCTTACAGAGGAACACATGAGGAAGTGGGAGAAGCTTCGTCCCGGAGTTTTCTTTACGGCCGCCCTGGTCCTTGCTTGGGGACTGTCCCTGGCCGGGGCGGCAAGGCCTTCAACTTACTACCTGTTGTTCCTCTGCTACGCAGGGCTGACTGCGCTGGTGTTCCTTACCGCACCTGAGAGCAAGCTGGCAAACTGGCGTTGGTTTCCGGTCTATGCGGTCGGCGCGTTCCTGATCCTCAACGTCATCTTTCGTTCTCCCCTGTTGGCCCGCGGCTATATCGTTTTGTCTCTGGGGTGGATGGCTTTTGTCCTGACCGCCCTGCTGATTGAGCAGGATTGGCGGAGGGCCCGCTTCCTGGCCGTCTTCCTTGCATCAATAGGCATCGTCGAAGCCCTGCACGGGCTTGCACAGTCTGTAGCCAATTTCGACAGCCCCGGGCACATGGCGACCGGGACTTTCCTCAATCACAACCATTACGCCGGCCTCTTGAACCTGACGCTGCCCTTCGGGTTTGGAGCTGCCCTCTATTACCTGTCCCGCCGGCGTCGGCACAGGAACGATCCATGGGAGCTCTATTCGAAGGCTTGGGCCGCGCTCCTGGCGGCTGTGATCGTCGGGTTGCCGGTCGTCCTCTCGGTTTCCCGGGCCGGAATCGTCGTCTTTGTCATCTGTCTGACCGCCAGTTTCCTGCTGCTTGGTCACAAAAGGAGGGAGCTCAGGAGAAGTGCACCCGGGGGAGCGGCCATGCTGGCCGTGACTCTCGTTCTCGTAGTCGCGCTGTCAAGCGGCCTGGCGTTGGACCATGTCCTCGCGCGGTTCTCCGAACTCGGGCCGGATTCCGGTTTCCGCTTGGTCGTGTATCGCGATACGGCAACCATTCTGAGGAGCAATCTCTGGACGGGCATCGGCCCGGGAATGTTCGGGTGGCGTTTCAGGCCCGTTCAGACGGCGGGTGAACATGTGATTGTTGACCATGCTCACAACGACTATCTGGAGACGGCCACCGAATGGGGCCTCCCGGTCGCGGTCGCGTTCTGGGCGCTGGTTGTTTGGCTGTGGTATCGGTCGGTGCGGCTTTTTCTGACGACCCGCAAACCGTGGACGGAGGCCATGGCTCTAGGTTGCGTTTTTGCGCTCCTCTCGATCCTGCTTCACAGTCTGGTCGACTACAACCTCCAAATCCCCTCAAACCTGATGGTTTTCGCATCCATCCTGGCGCTTTCCTGGAGTCTGACCGGCAGGAGGCCAGTGAAGGAACGGTCGAGCCCGGAGGGTGTCTCCGCATGAAAGTCGCCGCGACGTGCTGGCGCATTCTTCTCACCGGTTTGGTCGGGCTCGCGGCTTGGATCGTCTACCCGCAGTACTGGGCGCAAAACCTGTTTGATCGGTTGCCCGCTGAAGAAGGTGCCCGCCGCGCCATCGCCTTGGATCCTGATAATTGGACGTACCACTTCCAGCTCGGCGTGCAGGCACGGCATGCGGACTCGATCGCGCAGCGAAGACTCGCGGCGGAGCACCTGAGCGAGGCTGCGCACCTGAACCCGTTCAACTGGGAAACTTGGATCGAGCTGGCCCAAGCGGCGGAGCTCTCCGGCAAAACCCGGGAAGCCGAGCAAGCTTACCTTCGGGCCACTCGATTGAATCCCCGCAGTGCTGCTTACCATTGGCTGACTGCTCGATTCTATCTGAGGTGCCACCGTGTTACAGAGGCAGCCGAGTTCTTTCGCGCCGCGGTGACCCTGGAGCCGTCCTACAGGGCTCAGTGGATCGACCTGCTCCAAGAGTCAGGGGTGCGGGATGACATCATCGAGGCGGCCTGGCCCTCCGACCGGGACTCCAAGCTGACCCTTCTCAGGATGTTCCTGAGCGATTCGGCGAGCAGCGACGGCGCCGGGAGAACCGCCCTTCTCGAGCGCCAGTGGGAGACATGTCTGTTGTCGGGTCGTTTTCCGACGCTGGGCGAGGGCGCATTCTACGTGAACCACTTGTTTGACGCGCAAGAGTATGACCGCGCTCGAGTGGAATGGTTACGCCTCATCGAAGGCAATATCCGGGGAAAGAAAGACTATTTCGACGGCGCGGAAATGATTTGGAATGGGGATTTCGAAGAGGAGTTTTCGGGATCCAGATTTGACTGGCAGGTTGGCGCCTCCAAGCATTACTCGATAGTGCGTTCCCACGGAGCAGGGCTCGAAGGTTCCGTGGGCGCGAAAATCCGATTCACCGCACGCGGAAACCTGAATTTCGACGGGCTGCGACAGCCATTGCTGGTTGAACCAGGCCGGTGGTACGAGTTGGGCCTCTGGGTGCAGTCGCGTGAAATCAGCTCGCGACAGGGGGTGTTCTTCCAGTGCGTCTCCCTCCCGGATCGCCGGGTGCTTCTGCAGACCGGCTCGATTACCGGTTCACACGACTGGAGGCGGATGGCCGGACTCTTCAGGGTTCCCGAGAACACGCGAATCATCGCGTTAGAGGTGCGCCGTAAAGAGAGCCGGGGAGCCGATGACCCGATAACCGGGGTTTTGGTCTTGGACAACGTTAGCGTGAGACGCTCCGAACCTTAGAAGAGGGGCAAAGGGGCAAAGGGGCAAAGGGGCAAAGGGAAAGACACAGGGTTTCTTGCCCGGGAGTTTTCCCTTTTGCTCTCCGTCCCTTCGGTCGCCTCGGTCGCTGCTTTTTTCCGATTTGCGAAGTGCTTATGCCGTCATCTGTTACCTTTATACGTAGTCTAAAATCCTACATAGAACGGTGGGTTTGGGTAGTTCTGTTCACACTGTATGTAACTCGATTCAGTCGGATTTCAGGCCAACGCCCGTAAGCGGTTGGATGATATTGGTTTAGGGCAGTAGCCGGTGATCGGAACGAGAGTTGCTACTTCTTTAGCCAGGTTTCTGAATAAGTCACTTCTCTGATCACGACTGAAAAGGTGGGTTAGGTCACATGCGCCTGCACGTCCTCCAAGAGAAACCAGGGGACTGTAAGTGACAGGCGCGAGGCGCGGTTTTAACGAGAGACTCAAGAAGTATGCTTTTGGATTTTCGTCGTCAGCAGTTTGTCAAGTTGGCGAAGCTCCTCGATCTGGTTGCGATTGCCTTCGTTCTGTTTGCAGCGACGGCCATCAGTTCCGGCTCAATAGCGCTGCCCACGCTCGCTTATCTCCTGGTCATCCGGATCAAGGTCGCCAATTTGTTTCTGTTATCGGGCTTTCTGGGCTTGAGCCTGGGAATTATGTCCGGCTGCGGTTTTTACCGGTCTCACCGACTGTCGTCGTTTGGACAGCGAATCAATGAGGCGTTGCTTGCGAGCAGCTTGATCGCTCTCAGCGTCCTGATTCTCCGTTGGCCTTTTCGACTCGACTTTGCCTCGAACACCTTCCTTGTCGTTTTCTGGGTGCTTGGGTTCCTGGTTCTTGGAGGATCCAGGGAGGTCGCACAGCGAGTCCTGTACTACGCACGGGCCAAAGGGGAGAACCTTCGTAACGTCGTCATCGTGGGCGAGGGCGAAGACGTGGTCAGGCTGGCCGAGCTCATGCAGGAACCGAGCCTGGGTTATCGGGTAGTTGGTTTAGTTGACGCCAGGCAAACAGCCAAGGAGCCGAAGGAGGCGGGGGCACATGAACGAATCGCAAGTGCTATGTGAGGTTTCCTCTCTGATCGCTCAGGGCCCGGTGGACGAAGTACTTGTCGCTCTACCTCTCGACAAAAGGAGAGGCCTGATCGAGAAGATCGTCGAGGTGTGCGAGGAGCAGGGGATCCTGGTCAGAGTTCGGACGGACCTGTTCAACCTGAAGATCGCCCGCTCCCAGGTGGACAATGTCGAGGGAGTCCCGGTCGTAACCATTCGATCCGGCCCCGAGGACGGCTGGCCACTGGTGGTCAAGCGCGTCATCGACGTCATTGTCAGTGCGGCGATGTTGGCCTTGCTGTCGCCTCTTTTGCTCCTCATAGCGGCCCTCATCAGGCTCGATTCACCTGGGCCGGTGCTCTTTCGCCAGGTGAGGATGGGCTTGAACCGGCGACGCTTCGAAGTGCTGAAGTTCCGCACAATGACGAATGAAGCGGACTCCCGCCAGTCGGCCCTCGAGTCGATGAATGAAGCCGACGGGCCGGTTTTCAA
Organism: uncultured Acidobacteriota bacterium; assembly: GCA_964421755.1. GTDB lineage: Bacteria > Acidobacteriota > UBA6911 > RPQK01 > RPQK01 > CAVUUN01. The sequence goes on along the minus strand of CAYQYP010000104.1, from coordinate 17,489 downwards.
GATCAAGAACGATCCGAGGGTAACCCGGTTCGGCGCCTTCCTGCGTCACTTCAGCATCGACGAATTCCCGCAGCTGATCAACGTGTTGAAGGGTGAGATGAGCCTGGTTGGCCCGCGGCCCCTCCCGCTTCGGGACGTTGCCCGGATTGATACCCAGTGGCACAAGCGCAGGTTCAGCGTGAAACCGGGTCTGACCTGCCTGTGGCAGGTGAACGGCCGTAGCGACGTCAATTTCGAACGGTGGGTTCGAATGGACCTCGAGTACATCGATACCTGGTCGCTGAAACTCGATCTGAAGATTCTTCTTAAGACCATTCCGGCTGTTCTGCGCGGCTCGGGAGCTTACTAGTAGCGTTTGGATCTATCGGGGCCGCGCATGGAGCGGTTCCAAAAAGCAGTCACGTCAAATCGGAGGTTTGTTGATGAGCAGTATGACCCTCTCACTCCTGGCTGAATTCTGGGTATTTTTGCGGGAGCGGAAAAAATGGTGGTTGGCTCCCGTGATTCTCATGATGGTGCTCCTCGGCGCACTGATCTTCCTGACCCAGGGTTCGGCGCTCAGCCCGTTCATCTACACCATTTTTTAGCGGGATCCACCAATGCGTTCAGAGAGCTCACGACTTCGACGGTTCAGCCTGGTGGTTGGTGGCGGTTTGACGCTGGTAGGCCTCATCAGCTGGTACCGGGGCCACGACACCGTCCCGCTTGTTCTGTGGTTTGTGGCGGGCGCACTGGTTCTCGCCGGACTGGTGTACCCGCCAAGCCTCCGGCCCGTCGAGAAGGGTTGGATGACCTTTGGGCATGCCCTCGGCTGGGTCAACACTCGCATCATCTTGACAGCGATGTTTTTCCTGGTGGTTGTCCCGGTCGGGCTGGTAATGCGTCTTTTCCGTGATCCGCTCGACCGCAAGATGAGGGACGGGCGGTCCAGTTACTGGATTGCTCGGGGCCAGGCCTCGTCGCCCGAGAGCTACGAGCGACAATTCTAATTTACTGAGGTCCACCGACACTGATGTCTTCGCATATTCTCGGAATTTCAGCCTTCTACCACGACGCGGCCGCCTGTATTTTGCGCGACGGTGAGATCATCGCGGCCGCTCAAGAAGAGCGATTTACGCGAAAAAAGCACGATCCGGATTTTCCACGCAATGCCGTCGAGTATTGTCTCAAGCATGCCGGTATCTCGACCGCCGAATTGGACTATGTGGGCTTCTACGACAAGCCGATGCTTAAATTCGAGCGGATCCTCGAGAACTATCTCGGTGTCGCTCCACTCGGCCTGCGGTCGTTCATGACGGCCATGCCGATCTGGGTGAAGGAGAAGCTGTTCACGCGGGAATTGATCCGGCGGGAGTTGCCCGGTTACCAGGGCAAGGTTCTCTTCGCTGAGCATCACGAATCCCACGCGGCCAGCGCCTTCTACCCGTCTCCCTTCGATGAAGCGGCCATCCTGACCATGGACGGCGTGGGCGAATGGGCCACCACTTCGTACGGCGTTGGACGGGGCAAGGAACTGGATATCCTCGCTGAAATCCGCTACCCGCATTCCCTCGGAATGTTGTATTCCGCTTTCACTTACTTCACGGGTTTCAAGGTGAATTCAGGCGAATACAAGGTCATGGGATTGGCACCGTACGGGGAACCCAAGTACGTCGATCTCATCCTCAAAGAGCTTCTCGACTTGAAGGAAGACGGCTCTTTCAAGATGAACATGGAGTACTTCAACTATCTCCATGGCCTCACGATGACGAACGGTGCCTTCTCACGTCTTTTCGAGGGCGACGTTCGCAAGCCGGAGTCGAAGCTCACGCAGAGAGAGATGGACCTAGCCGCGTCGATCCAGAAGATCACCGAAGAGGTGATGTTGCGCATGGCCCGCCACGTCCATCGGGAAACCGGTTCGGACAATCTCTGCCTGGCCGGCGGCGTCGCCTTGAACTGCGTGGGCAATGGCCGTTTGCTTCGCGAAGGCCCCTTCAAGAACATCTGGATTCAACCGGCTGCAGGCGATGCTGGAGGCGCGCTCGGTGTTGCTCTCCTCATCCACCACAAGCTGCAGAACGGTGCACGGGTAGCCGACGGATACGACAAAATGAAGGGAAGCTACCTGGGACCCTCGTTTTCCGACGAAGAAATCGAGAGCTATTTCGATTCGGTCGGGGCCGTGTACACCCGCCTGGACGAAAAAGAACTGATCGCCCGCGCCGCATGCCTGCTCAGCCAGGAAAAGGTGGTCGGGTGGATGCAGGGGCCCATGGAGTTCGGCCCTCGAGCCCTCGGTGGCCGCAGCATTCTCGGCGATCCCCGGTCCCCGAAGATGCAATCGGTCATGAACCTGAAAATCAAGTTCCGCGAGAGCTTCCGGCCGTTTGCCCCGAGTGTTTTGCGCGAGAAGGTCGCTGACTACTTCGAGATCGACGCCGAGTCTCCGTACATGCTTTTGGTCGCTCCAGTCCGCGAACAGCGGCGGATACCGATGAATGACGATCAGCGCACCCTGTTCGGCATTGAAAAGCTGAACGTCCCGCGTTCGGATATCCCTGCGGTCACCCACCTGGATTACTCGGCACGAATCCAGACCGTCGACGGGCGCCATAACAAGCTCTACTACGAGCTTCTGAAGGAATTCCACCGACTTACCGGATGTCCGGTCCTCGTCAACACGAGCTTTAACGTGAGAGGCGAACCCATCGTGTGCACGCCCCGGGACGCCCACCTGTGCTTCATGCGGACCGAAATGGACTACCTGGTCGTAGGTCCCTATCTGCTGGATAAAAAGGAACAGCCCGTCTTCGAGGAGAAGGTGGACTGGAGAAGTCAGTACCAACTGGATTAAGTCGATTCAAAAGCGCGGGTTTGGAGTCGGACGGCCCTGTACGCCGTTCGGCTCAGCGCTGGCCCGCGCGGAGCAGTAACAGATGAAGTTAATCATACAGATCCCCTGCCTGAACGAGGCCGCTACCCTGCCCATGACGCTCGCGGGAATGCCAGAACATATCCCGGGAGTCGATGAGATAGAAATCCTCATCGTGGACGACGGATCCACCGACAACACGAGTGCGATTGCCCGGGAGCTGGGCGTGCAGCACATCGTGCGGTTCACGACGAACCAGGGACTTGCCCGTGCTTTTTCGGCGGGAATCGACACCGCCCTGAAGATTGGTGCCGACATCATCGTCAATACCGATGCCGACAACCAGTATCCGGGCGACCAGATACCGCGTCTGCTGCAGCCGATCCTTGACGGTCGCGCGGAGATGGTGATCGGTGACCGGCAAGTTGGCACGATCGGCCATTTCTCCCCCACCAAGAAAATCCTTCAGAAGCTGGGAAGCTGGGTAGTGCGAAAATTCTCGAATACGGATGTACCCGATGCCCCCAGCGGCTTCCGTGCCTTCAGCCGAAGTGCGGCGATGCGATTGAACATCGTCTCGGACTTCTCTTACACCCTGGAGACGATCATTCAGGCGGGGAAGAACAACATAGCCGTTGCGCACGTCCCGATTGAGACCAACCAGACGACCCGGCAGTCGCGGCTTTTCAAGAGCAACGGCAGTTATATCAGGAACTCGGCCGCAACGATTCTCCGCATTTACGCGATGTATGAGCCGTTGCGTGTGTTCTTCACGATCGGCGCCGTGGTGTTCTCAGGCGGCGTACTCATCGGTCTCCGGTTCTTGTTCTACTACCTGGGTGGCAATGGCGGCGGACACATCCAATCCCTGGTCCTCGCAGCCGTCTTGATGATCATCGGTTTCCAGACGTTCATGATCGGACTTCTGGCCGACCTGCTGGGCGCTAATCGCAAACTGATCGAGAAGCTGCTGTTCCGCGTGAAAGACCTTCAGTTTGCCGAGAATCCTCACGGCGAGAGGTCAATGCACGGGGTTGCAGCCCGCCTGATCGGCCCGAGGGAATTACAGAAGTGAGGATCTCCATTGTCGGGCCTTCGTATCCCTTCCGTGGCGGGATTGCCCAGTGCACAACCCTGCTCTACCGACACCTGCGCGACCGGCATACGGTGAGCTTCTATTCGTTCAAACGGCAATACCCGGCATGGCTTTTCCCGGGTAAGACGGACAAGGATACGAGCGAGAACCTGACCGCCGAACCGGGGACCGAACATCTGCTCGATTCGCTGAACCCGTCCAGTTGGCTTCGGGTTGCCAATCGAATCCGAAAAGACAAGGCAGAGCTCGTAATCATCCCGTGGTGGAATTCGTTCTGGACCCCGCAGTTCCTTACCATCGCTCTGCTGGTCAGATGGTTGACGAACGCTCGGATCATGTTTGTGTGCCATAACATTTTCGAGCACGAAGCCCGTTTCTTCACACGCTTCTGCTCGAAGACGGTCCTCAAGCAAGGCGATCTTTTCGTGGTTCACTCCAGCGAGGAATTCGATCGATTGAAGCAGTTCATCCCGGAAGACCGGATCTCGCTCGGGTTTCTGGCGCAAAACGACCTCTTCGACGGCACGGCCTGGGATCGAATCCAGGCTCGCGAACGACTGGGCGTCACCGGTGACGTGCTCTTGTTCTTCGGTTTTCTCCGACCCTACAAGGGGCTGGAAGTGCTTCTTAAGGCGATGCCTTCGATCCTTCGGAAACGACCCGTCACCCTGATGATCGTCGGCGAGGCATGGGGCGGAGCAGACGACGTGGACGACCGTGCAGGGGAACTGGGCATCCGTCCGCAGATCGTCCGGGTAGACCGATACGTCCCCAACGAAGAAGTCGGGCTTTATTTTTCCGCGGCTGACCTGGTTGTTCTTCCATATCTCTCTGGCACCGGCAGCGGCGTAATCCCGTCCGCGTATGTCTTCAATACCCCGGTGGTCGCGACCCGGGTCGGCTCGATGCCTGATGCGGTCACGGAGGGCCGCACGGGATTTCTCGTTCCTCCCGGAGACCCGGCAGCACTGGCAAACGCGGTTCTGCGCTTTTTCGAGGAAGGTCGCGCGGCCGAGTTTCGTCGGAACATCGAGCGAGGGAAGTATGCCTTCTCATGGCGGCGCTTCACCGACTTAATCGAGAACGCCGCCAAGAGGTCTCCGGAAAAAGGGACCACAGGTCCCGCGACTGCGAGGGCCGGTCTCTCCGGCATGGAGTCAAACTGACGTCTCTCCACCGGTGCGAGGACATTCCTTGGAGCGAAGACGGGACGTCCGCGCTCCATCAGGGAAGGTTATCATCTATCCGTTATCTGGTAGTCCGGTTACCCATTTAGTCCTGCCTCGAATCCGCTCGGCCTTCGGCTTTTCCCCCCGGTCTCTCGGGACGTGAGTGCCTGAGCCATCCTGTCTGTCTGTGGTTTCTGGTTCCAAGAAGACCCGGGAATACGTGTGGCCATGAGTCAAATCCTTTTCCTCACCCCGCGCCTGCCATGGCCGCTTTTCGATGGCGGACGGATCAGGATCTTCGAAACGCTCAAGCATCTGGCGGGCAGTCACGAGGTGACACTGGCAGTGCCGTTGCGACCGGATGAAGCTGCGGTGGATACGGCGCCGATCAGTCGCTTCTGTCGACGCGTGCTCGCGACGGTCAGGTCCGAACGGCCGGGGGCGGTGGCGCGGCGGCTGCTGGGCGGGATCCTGCGGCGCGACGCCCTGGCGCAAAGTTACTTCTTTGATCACTCGCTGGCCGGGCAGTTGTCCGATTTGACGTCCCGTGAGGAATTCGACATTATCCATGTAGAGTTTCCGTTGATGGCGCCCTATCTCCGGGCAGTCCGATCCGGTCGTGCCGTTAGAGTCCTTTCTACGCACAATATCGAGTCGATTCGTTTCGAGCGAGAACTTCGTCAGGGGGGCTGGGGACGGCGGCGAGTTCTGCTGTTGGCAGACCAGTGGCTGGCCGGGCAGTGGGAGGTGAAAGCCATTCGGGCCTTTGACGGCGTCACCACGGTTTCCGAAATCGAACAGAGCTGGGTCCGGGAGCGGGCACCGAGGACGTCGGTCGAGTTGGTGCCCAACGGCGTTGATACACGATATTTCGCGTTTTCGCCTCCCTGTCCCTCTTCAGTCATCACGTTTGTCGGGTCGATGGACTATCCGCCGAATATTGATGCGGTTTTGTGGCTCGCGGAATCCGTCCTTCCGGAAGTTCGCCGTCGGCTGCCGAATTTCACGTTCCGGGTCGTCGGAAGCCGGGCTGACCCGCGCGTCCTCGCCCTTGCCGATCGGCCGGGAGTCGAGGTGCTAGGGCAGGTGGAAGACATTCGTCCACACCTGGCGCAGTCTCTTGCGTTGGTTGTCCCGCTTCGTTCAGGCGGTGGAACCCGCCTGAAGATCCTGCAGGCGATGGCGATGGGTCGGCCGGTGATCTCGACAGCCGTTGGGGCCGAAGGGATCGAGTTGGACAGCGAAAGACATTGCCTCCTCGCCGAAACGCCGGAGGAGTGGGTGAACCAGGTGTTGCGGGTGCAGGGCGATTACCAGTTGGCCACTCGGCTTGCTTTGGCCGGCCGGGAATTGGTTGAAAAGAAGTACGACTGGTCGATCTGCCTGTCGCCTCTCGATCGCCTTTACGAGCAATTGTTGAGCGCCCGATCATGAACAAGCGATTGTCGATCTGTTATGCAGCACCGGGTCACGGAATGGTCTCAACCTCCGGCACCACGAGAAACATCCTGTCGCTCGCCGCGGCGTTGGCTGACTGGGCGGACGTCACGGTTGCATTTCGATCCCTGCCCGAACTTGAGATAAGCGCGGCTCCCCCCAATGTCACTCTGTTGGCGATTGATCCGGGCGTCGGCAGGATGAGCAACGGCATCGACGATGAGGCGACCCGGGGAGTCAACCCCCTCTCGCATCTGAAGTACTTTCGGACCGTCAGCTCGTTTGCCCGGCGGCACGCCGGCGTCTACGACCTGGTCTTCGAAAAAGGCTGGAGAGTGAGCGGTTATCTCCTGAACGCTTTTCAGGCACACGGGACGCGTGGAGCAGTCATTGAAAACGATGCCCGGTGCTGGACCGAACCGCGGCGGGACCTCCGCACCTGGATGAAATACGCGCTCCATTGCACGGCTCAAGGCCTTGCCGGGCATTACTCGCGCCGTGCGCCGGTCATCATCGCGGAGACCGAGGAGCTGCGGGCGCAGCTGGTAAAGGTGCGCAATATACCCGAAGAGAAGATCGCAGTTGTCCCGCTAGGCGTTGATCAGAAGCTCTTCCGTCCGGCGGACCAGCGGGAAGCCCGCCTTTCCCTCGGGATACATCCCGATAAAACGATTCTGCTGTACGTGGGCGGCATGGATAAGTACCACGACCTCAGTCCTGTCCTTGACGGTCTGCGAGCCGCCAACCCGCGCAATCTGGAAGTGCACGTAGTGGGCGATGGAGAATTCCGTGCCCGCTATTTCGAGAAAGCCAACGCAACGGCTGTGCCCGTTGTTTTTCACGGCCGGGTGCCCCACGCATCCGTTCCCCGGTACATCGCAGCCGCGGATCTTTGCCTGGCGCCCTACTGTGGCGAGGCGTTTTACGATGGCGTGATCACCTTCTCGACGCTCAAGATACCGGAATACATGTCTTGTGCACGACCGGTGGCGAGTATCCCAAGCGGGGAAATCCAACGGCTCATCCAGCACGAGGTTTCCGGTTTTCTTTTTCCAAATACGGCAACTGCCTGGGAAGGGTACTTTCAGGCCGTTCCGGACAGGGCGGAGCTCGCTGCCATGGGTCAGGCAGCCAGGCGATCGGTCGTCGGCCGGAGCTGGGGGAAGACCGCGCTTGCTTACCTCGGCGCCTGTCGCTCTCTAATCACTGACGACGCCGGCAGCGGCCGGCCGGCCGGACCCAATCAATCTCCCAATTCCCTGGAGATCAGGCACTAAAGGTTTCTCTCATGAAGATTGTTCATGTTGGACTCGGAGCAAAAGGCCGTCGGTGGTTCGAAGCCGTGGCCCGATTCTCAGGCGCGCAATCGGTCGGAGCCGTTGACTCCGAACCGGCCGCCCGCATATGGATTAACGAACAGAGCCCGCGACTGCCTTTCTTTGAACGGCTCGATGACGCGCTGCGTGACGTTCGAGCGGACTTGGCGCTGGTGGCTGGTGAACCGGCCACCCAGGTCGAAGCCGCTTCCCAGGCGCTCCGCGCGGGACTGGGTGTGATTGTCGTCCCGCCTGCGGCGACGGAAGTGAGCGGCGTCCGCAACCTGCTCATGCTCGCCGAAGAAACGTCCCGACCTGTCTTCTCGGCGTCCAGCGGCAAATTGCGATCCGTGTACGCGCAGCTCGGCGGCCTTGTCCGAAAAGGATGGATCGGGTCTGTCGCCCATGCCAGCATGATTTCGCGATCAACGTATCCGGCCGACGACCGGCTCGCCCAGCTCGAGTACTCTCAGCTTTTCGCGAAGGGTGCCGAAGAACTCGAAGCGATCGGAATGATCCTGGGCGGGAAACCGCAAAGCGTCATCTCCCGGAGCGAAACGCCCGCCTGGGGCGGATATCGGAATGGATCGACGACCGAGCTGTTTCTCGAGTTTGAAGGCCAGGTTCACCTGCACTACCAGGGAAGGCTGGTTCCTGAGTTCGGTGAGGAGGAAATCTGGATCGAGGGTCACAAAGGCACGCTCTGGACCGATGGCCTGCGAGTTTGGTGGCGCAAGCGCGGCTGGCCGAGGTTCTTGCCGCTCCCGAAACCACGATACCACGCGCCTGAGTTGACCGTGCTTGGTCTGCTGAAAAACCAAATGCAAACCAGCCGGGCGCTTCAGAACGGCGACAACGGAGTGTTGTCGGCGGTCGCACTGGTGGAATCAGCAATTCGTTCAGACAGGAATCGATGTGCCGTCTCGATTAACGAAATCCTGGACGCAACTGCGATTCCCGAAAATCCCACTTCACTTCGCGCCTCAGGAGCAACGTCATGAGCAACAATTCTACGAGAACACCCAAGCACTTGCAGGGACATCGAGTCGTCGTCATTGGCCTGGACATGGGCGACGCGAAGCTCATACGCAACTGGGCCGCCGCAGGAAGACTTCCCAACTTTGCATCGTTGATTGCTTCTGGCGCGTGGCTCGATCTCGACACGACAGCCAAGGTTCTCCACACATCGAGCTGGCCGACTTTTGCGACCGGAACGATGCCCGGCAGCCACGGTGTCTACTACCCGTACCAGCCGAAGCCGGGACACCAGTCGGCGGTGCACATCGAGGCTGACCAATACGGGACCACCACTCTCTGGAAACATGCTGCAGACGCCGGACTGCGCTGTCTGGTCTACGACCTTCCCGAAACCTTCCCGGAGCCAAATTTCAGCGGTAGCGCGGTCTTCGACTGGGGAACCTGGGCCTGGTATGGGACGCCCGCCTCTCAGCCTGAGGCCCTGATTCAGGAGTTGAAAGCAAAGTTCGGGGACTATCCCCTCGGTTTCGAGGCGAAAAAGCTTGGATTGCGGTTTCCGGATCCAAAGGTGCTCGAGCCCCGATTGGTCAAGAGTGTCGAGTACAAGCGGCGATCGTTGGAATGGCTGATGGGCCACGACGGGTGGGACCTGACGGTCGTCGGCTTCTGCGAGACTCACCCGGCTGGCCACTACCTCTGGCCCGCCGGTGCGAAGCTCGCAGATGACGCGGATTCGCCGCGTTTCGCCTCCATCTACAACGTGTACAAGGCGGTGGATCAGGCGGTGGGTCAGATTGCAGGCCTCGTTGGCCGAGATACCACGGTAATGGTTCTGAGTGGTGACGGCGTCCGAATTAACTACTGCGGTTGGCACTTGCTGGGTGGCATGCTCGAGAAGTTGGGCTTCATGAACGCCGGCGCCACGCAGCAGAGTGGGTCAGGGAGCCGTGGGCGTGGCTCGATGCTCTCCAGGGCGAGGCGGATGATGCCTCCGGGGGCGAAGCGATGGGTTGCTGATCACCTGCCATGGTGGCTGCGCGACCGGATCGGAGCTCACGCGAACGCGGCCGAGACCGATTGGTCCTCGACGAAGGCTTTCCCTCTGCCCACCGACCTGGAGGGTTGCGTTCGAATCAACCTGAAGGGCAGGGAACCGGCCGGGATCGTAGAGCCCGGAGCCGAGTACGAGGATGTGTGCCGGCAACTGCGACATGATTTGCTGGAACTCGTAAACCCGGTCAACGATCAGCCGGCCGTGCAAAACGTCTGGTTGCGAAACGAAGTGTTCCCGGGCAGTCGCAAAGAACACCTGCCGGACCTGATTATCAACTGGACCGGCGATGCGGAGTTCAACGCCCTGGTTTCGCCAAGAGCCGGTCGTGTCGAAGGCGCGAGCCCGGATCCTCGCACAGGAACGCACTCCCCGGAAGCATTCCTGCTTGCCTGGGGAGCGGGCGCCACTGCGGGGACGCGCGGCAATGCCAGGCTGGTCGACACGGCCCCGACGATTATGAATCTCCTGGGACTTGGTTCACACGGACAGATGGAGGGAATACCGCTGTCGCTCGAACATACGGCGACGGTAAAAACGTAGCGCGAATTTCTGCTCACGTTCTTGCACACATGCTTCGAGGGATTTCGGGGACATAATACTTAATTCCCACCGAGCCGGCGATATGACGCGTAGGCAAAGGAATTAAGTTTTGTGTCCCCGAAACTCCCCCACACGCTCAAGGGGAGGGATGTTCTCATGGAAATCCTGTACGTGCTCTGCGTTTGGCTTCATATCGGAACAATCATCTTTTGGATCGGGGCCATGTTTTTCGAGGATCCCGCAAGCGACCGCTTCTTTTCACGGCTGGTTGATCGCATGGGAGGAGTCGGGTGGTACGCCCAGGCGATCGTCTGGCCGACCGGGGTCATCATGCTCAACCACCGTGGAGTCACCCTCGAGGAATTGTTCACCCGTGATTTCATCAGCACAACATGGGGGCAGATGCTGTGGTTCAAGCTGGCCCTCGTCCTCACGTTGGCGGCCTTCCAGTTGGTCGTAGGTCACAAGGCATCCAAGCTGATTTACGGCTATGTCTTGATAGCCCTCGTCATCGTAGGAATATCAGTCATCCTGGTTCGGCCTGCACTGATCCAGTAACCGGAGCATTCAGATGAGTATTCGCATAATCCACCTCGGAGTCGGAGTCCGGGGACGACACTGGCTCGAAATTATTGCCAATCACCCGGACTTCTCGACGGTTGCCTGCGTGGACAAGGATCCGAAGGCCCTCGAAGAGGTCCGCGGCCTGCCGGGACAGCAGTCGGCTGGCTTTTCGGATTTCGAGGAAGCGCTTTCTAAGGTTCCGGCTGACGCCGTCTTGATCGCCTCCCCGTCTTCGTTGCACGCACGACACGCCAGCCTGGCGCTCAACGCCGGGCTGGCGGTGCTCGTGGAGAAGCCGCTTGGGACGACGCTCGAGGCGGCGGCCGAGGTCGTCGAACTCGCTCAAAAGCTTGGTCGGCCGTTAATGGTTGCCGAGAACTTCAGGTTCTTCCAAGCCGAGCGGACGCTGCGTCGTCTTCTCCGGGAAAACCTGGTCGGGGCGATAGGGGCGGTGACCTGCATTGACCGCCGGGACCAGCCGAGCCGCAGCCAGGGATCCTGGGTTCGCGATATGGAGGAGCCTTTCCTTAATGAGATCGCGGTCCACCACTTCGACAGCTTCCGGTACTTCTTCAACAGCCCGGCCGAGAGCGTCTTCGCCCGATCCTTCAACCCGCCGGGCAGCGACTACAAAGAAGGCGGCGGCCTCGAGGCGCTGATCCGGCTGGAAAACGGCCTGAGCATTCAGTACTCGGGCACCTTCTTCGCCTGTCGGTACGAATACCAGCTCATTGTCGAGGGAGAGAAGGGCGATTTGAAAACCGATCGGAAGAGCATCTTCTGGCGACCACGTGGGGAGAAAGCGTTTCAAAACATCCCCCTCGACCCGGTTCCGCAAGGTGACGAGCTGCCCTATCCGAAGGCTGGAACGGTGTCGATCCTCAACCAGTTTCGTGACAGTGTCCAAAAGGGCGTCGAGCCGGAAACCAGCGGGCTGGATAACCTGCAGACGATCGCCATGGTCGAGGCGGCCCGACTGTCGATACGCGAAGGCCGTGAGGCTGGAATCGGCGAGGTGTTCGCCCCGGCGCTTCGGGCACGACTCGGCGTTGTTGAACAAAAAAAAACTGATGCGGCGCCCGTCGCTTCCTCAGCGGCCGGGCGGAAGCGTGTCCTCTTTATAGGCCTCGACTCCGCAGATGCCGAATTGATCGACCAGTGGGAGCACGAGGGGCTTTTGCCGAATTTCAGTCGACTGAAGGCCCGGGGGATGGCGGGTCGCCTGGGCACGACAGCAGAGATCCTGCACGTGTCGGCATGGGCGTCGATCTTCACCGGCGTAACGGCTGACAAGCACGGCCTCTACCACGCGTACGTCATGAATCCGGGGGAGCAGGGTCCCACCAGGCCGCGGCCTGACAAGACGCCTTTCCCGTTCTTCTGGAAACTGCTCAGCGATTCAGGCAAGCGGTCGGTTGTGATGGATGCCTTCATGACTTGCCCGCTTCAGAATTTCAACGGGAGCCAGGTCGTTGAATGGGGCACGTGGTCATGGTTTTGCGAACCGACGGTTTTGCCGGCCGCGCTGAAAACCGAGATGGAAAGCCGCTTTGGCGCCTACCCGGCGCCCGATCACAGCAAAGTGACCGTCTTTCCAGACAGTGCGGATTTCCGCGACAAGCTGCTCAAAGGCGTACGCGCCAAGACCGACGTCGTGAAATGGCTGATGGGCCGCGACGACTGGGATCTTTTCCTGACCGTCTTCGGCGAGACCCATCCAGCTGGTCACTATCTGTGGCACCTGCACGACCCTTCGTACCCCAATCATCCCAAGGACGCGGAGCCGAAACTGCGCCAGGCTCTTCGGGACGTCTATATCGCCATTGACGCGGCGATCGGCGAGATCCTCGACCAGGCGGACGCCCGGACAACCGTATTCGTCGTCTCCGGCGACGGCATGGGACCGAACTACAGCGGCTCGCACGTCCTGGAGGAACTGCTCAAGAGGATGGGCCTGCTCCAGATGGCAGCCGGAAATGGGGCGAATACCGGCAGCGGGAAAGCCAGGCTGAGCAAAGACAATATATTGAGCTTCGTTCGCAGCCTGATACCGCAACGCCTGCGAATGGCGATCTCGCAAGCCTTCTTCTCTCACGCCATGAAGGACAAGCTTGCACTGAAATGGCTCACGGCCGGAATCGCCTGGGAAAATACCAGGGCTTTCCTGATTTCAAACGCGAACGAAGGGTATGTTCGCGTCAATCTGAAAGGCCGCGAACCGCAGGGGACAGTGAATCCCGGAGCGGAGTATCAGGCTCTGATCGACGAGCTTTACGACGTTTTCCGGTCGATGAAGAACCCCGAGAACGGGATCCTCGCAGCGGCGTCAGTACACAAGACGGACGACCTATTCAACGGCCCGTGCCGCGATCAAATGCCTGACCTGATCGTCAACTGGAATCCCGACGCACGGATCACCGACCAGTTGCTGACCGCAAAGTTCGGAAGCGTGAAGACCCGGCAGCCCGGCTATGGAATCGTCCCCTTCTATGTGGGAAACCACCGACCGAACGCTTTCGCGTACATCGTGGGCCCTGGCATTCCGGAAGGCGAACGGATCGAAGGCGGGCATATCCTCGATCTGACGCCGACGGTCCTTGCAGTACTCGGCATGCCGGCCCCGTCGCACATGGACGGGAAGTCGTTGGACCTGTCGCCGCGGGCGGAAAGCAAGGCGGTGGCAATTTAGGAGCGCAGTGATCCTGCGCGCGCCAACCGGCCCGGTTGGCGAGCGGCAAGATTCGTGAAGAGATCAACCCACTTGACTGAAAAAGAATCAACAACCCAGCCAGACACTGCGGTCCAAACCAGCATTGGCCGCGCGGCTCGCGGCAGCATCTTTCTAATGCTGGCCCAGCCGTCGTACTTCCTGTTTGGCTATCTCGCCGTCGTGCTCCTCGCCAGGGCGCTCGGACCGGAAAACTACGCGGTTTACGGGGTCATCCTCTCGGTCCTGGTCTGGGTGGAGCAGGTCGGACGGTTTGGCATCCCGTCCGCAGCGGCCAAGATGATTGCCGAGGATAGCGGGAAGCCGCGGGGGGTTGAAAAAGGATCGCTGCTACTGAATTTGTCCTTTTACTCGGCCCTGTTCTTTCTGTTTTGGACACTGGCGCCATTTCTGGAGCGGTGGTTCTCCATAGAAGGCGGCACGTATCTCTTTCGCCTTGCGGCAATCGACCTGCCTCTTTTCGGAGCGTACACGGCTCTTCAGGCGATACATCAGGGCCATCATCGGTTTCTACGTCTGGCCCTTTCAAATGTCGTTTACGCAGGATCTAAGTTCGTCGGTATCCTCCTGCTGCTCGCGACCTGGATTACGGTGCCGCTGGCCCTTGTCGTTAACTTCATGACGACCCTGCTCGCAGTGCTGTTTCTTCTGCCCGGGCTGCGGCTGAATTGGAAGTCGCAGTGGACCGAAAGCGGGCGCGCACTCTTACTATTTTCCGCACCCATGCTGTTGTACTCGGTTTTCCTCGTTCTATCGGGAACGGTCAACCTCTGGATCCTGCAGATCATGCGGCCGGGAGATCAGACCGGAGTCGGCCTTTACGTGGCGGCCTGGAACATCGCGAAAGTGCCCGCTTTCGCCCTGGTCGCCGGTTCCGCGGTCCTGATCCCTTCTGTTTCCCAGGCGGCGGCCAACCGGGATTTCGGGCTGGTGCGGATTTACTTCCAGCAGTCCGTCAGGTTCTTCCTGCTTCTCTTTCTGCCGGCGGTTTTCGTTCTCTCGGCGCGCCCCGAGGAGCTCATGAGGCTTGTCTACAGCGGAAAGTACTCGGGAGCGGGCTCGCTCCTTGTAGTTCTTCTGGTCGCGGAAGGCTTCCTGACAATGGGCGTGGTGTTGGGCAGCATCATCATTGCGGTTGGCAAAGTGCGCAAGGCGACCATTCTGGCGGCTCTCTCGATCTTCATCATGATTCCGCTGACCATTGCGTTTGTGGGCCGGTGGGGCGCGCTTGGCGCCGCCGCTTCCGGGTTGGTCGTTCAGCCCCTGATCCTCGGATTGCTGTTCCAGGCGGTGCGAACCGAGACGAATGCGCTTCCGAACCTTCGTTCCGTACTGAACATAGCCGCCGCCGGAGCGCTCATGTTCGCTCCCGTCCTGTTGCCGACCGGAATTCCCTGGCCCCTTCTGCTTCTCGCCGGGCTTTTTCTCTATGCCGGCGCGCTTTGGTTCCTTGGAGAAGTCGGGCTGAAGGACATCGAGATCCTGCGCCGTCGGGAACCTCGTGTTTCCGAAAGTTGAGGATGGCTGCATGTGTTCAACACCCTCGCTGAGAGGGTATTGAATAAGGACAGTCAGTGCATTTGGCTGAGAGGATATTGACGGTTTCCAACGCCAAAGGCGTTGCGTAGCAAAGCCCAGGGTTGGCTGCGTTTTTTGCAGCCTACCCTGGGATCCAAAGCCGTAAGTTTTCAACCCTGAAAGGGTTGCGTATCGTGCGCAGTACGCAACCCTTTCAGGGTTGAACCCCATACAGGCCTCCGACCCGGGGTAGCCCGCCAAAAACGCGGGCAACCCCGGGCTCTGCTGCGTGACCCCGTTGGGGTCATTCGGGAATCCCCTCCGGGGATATGACAAACATGTTGAACTTTTTAACACCCTCGCTGAGTGCGCGACTCTGATACGCTCCTGTTGCCGATAGTGAGCATGAAAAAAATCATCCTGATTATCGGTGTTTTGGCTATTGGGGCAGTGGCGGGCGAGTACCTCGTTCGCAATGCGCCGGTGCTCCTTCCGGTCGAACGCCAGGTGCGGTTGCAGGCGATCCTGTCCAAAGACCGCGTCGCGCCCGATCCGGAGATCGGCTTCGTGCGGGCAAAAGGCTATCGAGAGCTGGTGAGCACGCTCGACTACACCTACCTTCGCGAAACTGACAAGCACGGCTTTCCGAACCGAGCTGAATGGCCCTCGCGGGCGGATGTCGTCGTTCTGGGCGACTCGCTCGTCATGGGCGAAGGAACCGGCCTGCAAAACGGGTTCGTGGAACTGTTTGCCCGGGAGGTATCGGCCGCTACCGTGAATCTCGGCGTCGCCGGCGCCGGTCCGGAGCGCCAGCGTCTCATTTATGCGAAGTATGGAGAATCTTTGAGGCCGCGGGTGGTGATGAGCTTCCTGTTCCTGGCTGCGGATATCACCAATGACGAGCACTTTCGGGCATGGAAAGAACAGGCGCCCCGCGCGGATTACAACGCGTTCAGACTGAACTACGCATCACGACAGGATCGCCGGCCCGCTTTCCACCCGGGCCGCCTACTGGCCCGGTCGCGCCTGGTCGATGCTCTGAAAAGTCTGGTTGCATCCGACAACGGGGAGAAGGCTCGCGCGGGGGACGGCCAGGAAGTATACCTGGAGCGCAGGGCCATCGCTTTTCTGGACACCAGGCCAAGTGCGACCGACGAAGCAGTTCGTCGCTTTGTTGACGCGGTGAGCGGAATGCACGAAGCGGTGACGCGAGGCGGCGCCCGGTTCATCGTCGTCATGATCCCAAGCAAGGAAGAGGTCCTCGGGAAGACGACGGCCTTGCCGGAGGCAATCAAGCCGATGCTGAAGGACAAGGGGATTCCCTTTATCGATCTCCATGAGCCGCTCGAACACGCTTCACGGACAGGCAGTCCCTACTACAAGCGCGACATCCACCTGAACGAGTTCGGGAACAAGGTGGTGGCGCGATTTCTGGTCGGCTGGTACAAGGGCGAAGACCACCAATCGAACCTGCAGACGCTTAAATATGAAAGTGAGAATGAGATCCGTTGAAGACTTGGATATTGTTGCTGATCGCGCTGGCGGCGCTGGCCGCTCTTTCAACGTACAGCGCCATGGTGGGACCCGGACGGGTCGACACGGTGAGAGAACTAATGCGACAGCCGGGTCAGGTGATCGGTCAACAGGTCGCGCTGGAGTCAAACGTCCGCGTCGTTTCCCATGACGCGGACACACTACTTCTCCGGCAGGGCGGTGAGCAGATCCGGGCTCGGATCCCGGTGAGACTCAAGAGCCGGTGGGACGAAGACCGCGCCGAAATTGAACCGCGCGAATTCATCAGCCTGCGCGGGAGGGTCATTGCAGGACCGGCCATCGAAATCGAGGAATACCACCTGCACAAGGACCGTTCCTTCAAAATCTGGCTGTCGCTTGCGTCGCTGCTGGTCCTGGTCGCCGTCGTAGTCCTCGAGTGGTGGCAGGAGCGTAGCCGTGCCTGACCTCCTGACTCATCTTGTAACGGCGTACGGCGCCCGGGAAATTGAGGCGCGACGGCGCCTCAGCTACTGGTTCCTGATCGGAGCCGTGCTTCCCGACATATTGACTCGACCAACGACAATCGTTCTGCCATGGACGTTTTGGATCACGATGCCATTCCATACCCCGATTGGCCTCCTGCTCATCTGCGTGGTCATCAGCCTCCTGGTCACCCGGCGCGTCCGAAGCGGGGTTTTCTTCAATGTTTTGTTAGGGGCGTACCTGCATGTTGGCCTGGAC
>CAYQYP010000103.1:0-40460 GCA_964421755.1 uncultured Acidobacteriota bacterium | reverse complement strand
AATCGAGCTCCTCCTGGTGCATCCAGGCGGTCCCTTCTGGAAAAACAGGGACGAAGGCGCGTGGTCGATCCCAAAGGGCGAATACACGGAAGAGGAGGATCCGCTTCATGCTGCGGAGCGGGAGTTCGCGGAGGAGACCGGTTTCACGCCTCGAGGTCCTTATATTCCGCTCGACCCGATCCGGCTGAAAAGCGGGAAGAGAGTCGTGGCATGGGCATTTGAGGGTGACGGCGATCCCGACCAGGTCAAGAGCAATACGTTCCGGTGTGAATGGCCACCGAGATCCGGCCAGTGGCAGGAATTTCCTGAAGTTGACCGCGCCGCCTGGTTTTCGTTCTCCGAAGCACGACTGAAGATACATCCCGAGCAAGTATCTTTCCTGGAGCAGCTCAGACGATTGCGGAACGCGGAATAGAATCCGAGATCCACAATCCGAAATCGTTTTATTCCGCGTTCCGCATTCCGCAATCCGCATTCCGCAATCGGATATATCCTTACGGCCTATGGAACGTCTCATCGGCCTCTGCGGAATTGTCCTGTTGCTCGGATTCGCCTACCTGTTGTCGAATCATCGGTCCCGCATCGCCTGGCGGACCGTTGCCTGGGGAATCGGGTTGCAGGTGATCGTCGGCGTCTTCATCCTCCGGTTGAGTATGGGCCGGGAGCTGCTCGCGAAAACGGTGAGTGCGCTGACGCAGCTGATTCTCTTCGCCGACCAGGGTAGCCAGTTTGTTTTCGGTTGGCTGGTCACCGACACGGCGCCTGACCGGTTCGTCTTTGCCTTCCGGGTCCTCCCGATCGTCATCTTCATCTCGAGCTTCTTCGGCTGCCTTTATTACTTGGGGATAATGCAATTCATCGTCGGTCTCATGGCGCGGGTCATGAAACGACTCATGGGAGTAAGCGGGGCCGAGTCGCTCGCTGCGGCGGCCAACGTGTTCATGGGTCAGACAGAGGCCCCGCTTGTAATCACACCCTACATCGCCGCGATGACCGAGTCGGAGCTCCTCGCCATGATGACGGCCGGCATGGCGACCGTATCCGGGGCGGTGCTCGGTGGTTATGTGGCGCTCGGGATCGAGCCGGGATACCTCGTGACCGCAAGCCTGATGTCCGCTCCAGCGTCTCTGGTCATGGCGAAAATGATCATCCCGGAGACCCAGGAGCCGGCCACAGCAGGTCGGGTCACTTTGAAAGTGGAGCGGACCGAGGTCAATTTGATCGAGGCGGCGGCCAAAGGCGCCGGCCAGGGGCTCACGCTCGCACTTAATATTGCCGCGATGCTCATCGCTTTCGTGGCCCTGATCTACATGGTCAATGCCGCACTGGCCGCCGTAGCTGGACTGTGGGGCATGAACCTGACACTCGAGCTTTTGCTCGGCTACGCGCTGTCTCCCTTGGCGTTTCTCCTCGGCGTCCCGTGGGCCGATGCTCCGGAGGTCGGACGGTTCCTCGGCTTGAAGCTGGTCCTGAATGAGTTTGTCGCCTACGTGGATCTCGCACGTCTCAAGGATCAGCTGGACCCAAAGTCGGAGTTGATTGCCAGTTTCGCCCTGTGTGGTTTTGCGAATTTCGGCAGTATCGGGATCCAGATCGGAGGGATCGGAGCACTCGTTCCCAGCAGAAGGGGGGATCTCGCACGTCTCGGTCTTCGCGCGTTGGCCGCCGGCTTCATGGCCACGTGCATGAGCGCGGCGATAGCAGGGGTGATCAGGTAGGGAACAAGGGGGGAGACCTTGCCAACCGGGCCGTAAAGCGGCGGATTCTGAAACGCGAATCCGCCCTACGACCACTCGTCATGCGCAGGCTGTCAGTCGTAGGGCGGATTCGCGTTTCAGAATCCGCCGCTTTACGGCCCGGTTGGCGAGATCCTGAAGGACTCTAAAAACCACAAGACCGGCTGACCGGCTGACCACTAAACACTTGGTTAGCGTTTAGTGGTCAGTTGTCAGTCGTCAGTCGTCAGTTGTCAGTTGCCTTCGCTAGAAGATGACCTTCAGCGCGAATTGAACGTTGCGCATCTGATCCGTGCCGCCGTAGGCCGTCTGGGTGATCCGACCGGCATTCGGGTTCAGGTTCGCACCAAGCCCGATCTCCACGTCAGGCTGTCCGAGGTTGACGTTGTTGAACAGGTTGAACAGTTCCGCGCGGAACTGCACTCGCGCTGCTTCGGTGACTGCGAACTCCTTGAACAGTGAGGCATCGGTTCTCCAGTACCCCGGACCGCGCAGCTGGTTGCGTCCGATGTTCCCGAAGGTCCCGACCGCGGGTCTCGCATATGGGCTCCCCGCCTCGCCAATCGGCGTGACGTCGAAGTACCTTTCCTGATCACCGAAGATCTCCACTTCACCCAAGAGATCTGGCCGGCAGGGCCCGGTATCGCGGTCCTCGCCGCAATCCCTGTAGGTAGGGGTAAACGGCAGGCCGCTCTGGATGGTCGTCGCCGAGTTTATCGACCAGCCTCCCAACAGGGCATTTGCCCAACCGGGCAGATCACCGCCCCAGCGCTCGCCCCGTCCGTACGGAATCTGGGCCAACTGTGTGAACACGAAGTTGTGAGTTCGGTCCCAATCCGCCGGGCCACGGTTCACGGTGGCGTCGTGAATGAAGTAGTCTCCACTGTCCTGCAACGCCCGCTGCCAGGTGTAGTGCGCGAGGATCGAGTAGTCGTCCGTGAAGCGTTTGTTCAATTTCGTCTGGAGCGAATCGTACCGATTGTCCGCACAGTTGCAGAAGTAAGCGATCGACTGCGTCCAGCCGAAGCTGTTGAAGTACGGCTTGCGCTCGTCCTGAGACAGGGTCGGGAATCCGACGACAGTAGGCTGATTGACGTTGAAATCCGGACCGTCACCCGCAAACACGTGCGTTCCCTTGTTTCCGACATAGCCCGCCTCAACCGACATCGTCTCGGTCAGCTGATGCTGGACCATGACGTTATAAGCGTCAACGGTCGGGAGCCGCTGCTTCTGGGGGAGAGCGAACGCGAAGACTCCAGCCGGGAGCGGGAATCGGCCGTTTGACGGAATCGTCGGGAAAACGGGTGCCGGCGGTCCCTGGGCCAGATTAAAGACACTCAGGAAGTTATCTGAAGAATCCAGCTCCTGGGCGGACAGAACCGGGAGGTTCTGCGTGACCGAGTGACCGAATAGAGAGCCGAAAACCCCAATGTCGTAACTCCGTCCGAAACCCGCCCGGACCACGGTCCGGTCGGTGAACTGATAGGCTATGCCGAGCCGCGGCGCCCAGTTCAGACTGTTCTCGACGTTGCCAGACAGGTCCGTATCGCCAAATCCAACGGTCGCGATCTCGCCGGTGTCCAGGTCGAGGAAACCTGCGTTTCCTGGTTCATTGATCGTCTGCGGATTGATGACGTCGAGACGGATGCCGTAATTGAGCGTCAGCTTCTGAGTCGCCTTCCACGTGTCCTGAATGTAGTAGAAGTGTCTCCACTGGCGCTCGCGAGCGTTCGTGTTCGGGCTCACGTAACGCGTGAAACGCGAAACTTCGCCCAGGAGGAGGGTCGCCAGTCCAATGCCGCCGCCCGTCGGACCACGTGTGACGTCCGGCCGGAAAGTGAACTCACCCGAGCGGTGCCGGTCTGACGGAACTCGCAGGTTGTAGGCGCGACGGACATCGACGCCGAATTTGACCTGGTGATTCCCCATCATCTTCAGCATGTTGCCGACCCACTGGAACTGCTTTTCGTCCTGGTCCAGCGGGCAGTTACAGCGGTTCACGCCGAGGCCCGAACCGAAGTTGAAACGGCTGGGGCTATTGGGGTCCGCGCCGAATCCCTCGACGAAGCCGGCAGGCAGACCCGAATAGGTGGTGTCGTCCAGGTTGACTCCGGGGATCCCCACCATTTCTCCCGTCTTCTGACCGAAGTCGAACGGCAGCACGTTCACGTCATACCAGAAAAAGCCGAAGCGGAAGTCCCCGATCAGGGTCGGCGTAATCCCGTAATCGAAACCGGCTGCCAGGCTGTGATTCTGGACTTCGGAGACACCACCCAGCGAAACCAGCTCCTGGCCACCGCCGGCCCCGAAGGCCGTAGGGCCGTTGCGGGTGAAGTCCGCGAGGCTGTACCGGCCAAACAGGTTGAATCGATCCGACAAACGCCCGTCCAAGCGAACGTTCATCGAGTCGTTGTCAAAGAGCTCGATGCCCGAGGCGACATAGTTGTTGATGACACCCGGGCTGGTCGGCATCGGGATGAGATCCAGGATGGCCAGTGCCTGCGGCGACAACCGCCCTTGCGGAATTACGTTCCCGGGGAACTGACTGCGAACCTCCGGCGCGCCCGTGGTCGGATCGAAGATGTCCACGCCGTATTCGCTCAAGTTTCCCGTCCGGGCCAGAGCCGTCGGCACGCTCAGCAACCGGGATCCGCCGGTCTTGCTCCGGAGTCCCTGGTAATCTCCAAAGAAGAAGAACTTGTCCCGGAGAATCGGCCCGCCAATTGAACCGCCAAACTGATTCCGGAGAGTGTCGGGGATGAATTTGCCGGTCGTTTCGTTCCGGGTCGATTGAGAGAACGGATTCCGCGCCTGCAGCTCGTCGCTGCTGCGGAACAGGAACGCACTCCCGTGGAAGTCGTTGGTGCCTGACTTCGTCTGGACCGAGACCACGCCGGCGATTGCCTGCCCGAATTCCGCGTCATAGTTCTGAGACGTGATCTTCGTCTCGCCGATCGACTCGAAATTGGGGTTGATGACGATGATGCCGAGAATCGGGTCGCGGTTCTCAGTGCCGTCCAGCTGATAGCCGGTTCCGCTGAAGTGCTGGCCGTTGATCATCGTCTGGATGGAACCCTGCGGGTTCTCGCTGGCCGCGTGCTGCCACTGGAGCTGCTGCGCTCCAGGCGTCAGCAGAATGAACTTCGTGAAGTTCCGGTCCAGAACCGGCAAATCGGTGATCTGCTTGGAGTCGAGAGTCGTCGCCACGTCCGCCCGGTCGGTGCGGAGCAGCTGGCCCTGGGTCCCTGAAACCGTGATAACTTGATCGGCGGCTCCAGGCTGCAATGTCAGGTTAACCATGGTGTCCGTGTCCACGTTGACATTGACCCGCGACACAATGGCCTTTTGGAATCCGGCCATTTCCACGCTGACCTCGTAGATTCCCGGGAGCATACGCTCCTTGTGATAGACGCCGGAGTCGTTTGTCACGACCGTATCAGAAGTGCCTCGTTGCGTGTCTCTGACCACCACGCTCGCACCGGGGATGACGCCTCCGCTCGAGTC
This sequence comes from uncultured Acidobacteriota bacterium, assembly GCA_964421755.1. Classification (GTDB taxonomy): domain Bacteria; phylum Acidobacteriota; class UBA6911; order RPQK01; family RPQK01; genus CAVUUN01. The sequence goes on along the minus strand of CAYQYP010000103.1, from coordinate 35,220 downwards.
CGTGATGGTTCCACTGATGCTGCCGTAGACCGCCTGGGCCATGGCAGATGTCTGGAGAAGCGAGATACTCAACAGGGACGCGAAGACAAGCACTGGGAACGAGCTTCTCTTCATACTACCTCCCTTCCTTTGGATGCAATCCGTACAAACGAGCCGCGCAACCGCTGACGGCAGTTACGCGAGAGCCTGGCAGTAGCAACTGACGGGATTCTGGCAGTCCTGTGAACCGGAGATTCGGGACCAGTCATGTTTAATTCGCTGACAGGACGATTGGGCCGCAGTTTTTTACTCCACTGCGCTTGGGATGCCGATGTAAGTTTACTTTCCCACCCGGCGCAGTCATTGTCAAGTATGGTTATAACGGGATCTGTATTATTCTGGATGTAAACTACAGAGCATGACTATCCTGCTTAACGCCGCGCTTCTTCACATTCTCCTTGTTGGAGCCGCCCCTGGCTGGACGCCCGGGCACGGACTCCAGGACCCGGCTAAATCTCCGCCGGCGGCAGATTCCGTTTCTTTGGATCAGGTGCAGAATCACCTGGCGGCCGGACGGAGTGACGAGGCACTGGCCCTGCTCGAGCGCGTCCCCCCGACCGAATCGAATCGGCACCTGATCGAGCACCTCCGAGGGTTGGGTTTTTATCAGAAAGGCCAGTATCAGCAAGCAATCGAGCACCTCCGAGCAGCAGGGGACGCGCCGAACGCCGCGCCTTCGCAAGGCTTCCAGAGCGCTCATTTGCTCGGGATGTCGCATTACTTCCTGGGACAGTTCGAGCAGGCGATTCCGTTCCTCGAACGGTACCGGGCATCGGGCAAGGGGGAGGTCGACACCGACTACGTACTCGGTCTCTGCTACCTCCAGACTCACCGGGTCGAGGAGGCGCGGGGCGCTTTTGGCAGGATGTTTGCGGTACCGGCAGACTCGGCCTCCGCCCACCTGATTAACGCGCAGATGATGATCCGGCAGCAGTTCGAGGAATTTGCGGAAAGGGAGCTGAAGCGTGCCCTGGAGCTCGATTCGCGACTCCCACAAGCGCGCTTCCTTCTTGGCGAGCTCGCAATATACAAGGCCAACATCGACGGGGGAATCGCGCTGCTGAAGGAAGAGATCGCCATCAATCCCGGATTTGCCATGGCCTACTACCGCCTGGGAGAAGCCTTCAGCCGACAGTCGAAATGGGACGAAGCAGTGGGGCCCCTGCAGCAGTCGATCTGGTTGAATCCTTTCTTCAGCGGTCCCTTCATCGTGCTCGGCAAGGTGTATCTGAAGACCGGGAACCTCGCAAACGCCGAGAGCATCCTTAGACGTGGGCTTGCTATGGATGTCAACAATTACTCCGGCCATCACCTTCTCGCGCAGGTCTTGCAGAAAGCCGGCCGCGCCGACGAGGCCCGCCAGGAGTTCCAGACAGCCGAGCGGCTAAGGAACGCCGGCGGTACGGGACGATGAACAAGGGAACCTGTGGCTCAGGCTGGATCTCATATGGCGTGCGGCGGCAGAGGGAGTCCGATGTTTTTTAGAGGACTCCTGGCGACGCCGCTTTCCCCTGCTCGCGCCCTCGCCCCGACGTTCAAAGTATTGCGCAGCCAAAGCGGCGTCGCCGGTAGTCCTGGTAAAGCAACGGACTCCCTCTGCCGCCGTACTCCAAAGAGGTGCCTGCTTGTTTGGTTTTTGCTCGCCTCCCTCACAGGACTGGCTATCGCCAACGACTCTTTCCCCGTGACGTTCACGGACATCACTGAGCAGGCGGGGTTGAACCAGCCAATCGTTTACGGCGGAATCGACGCCAAGCGATACATTGTCGAGACCAATGGCTGCGGCGTCGCGCTCGCAGATTTCGACAACGACGGCTGGCTTGATGTCCTTCTCCTCTCGGGCACACGGCTCCCCCCTCAACCGGCCGACGGGGCGCGCAACCGCCTATACCGCAACAACGGAACCGGGTCGTTTACCGAAGTGACCGAGCAGTCCGGCCTCGGCATTACCGGGTGGGCCTCCAGCGTGACTGTGGGCGATTACAACAACGACGGACTTGCGGACTTGTTTATCACCTACTGGGGGCAGAATCGCCTGTTCCGAAATCGCGGGGGGATGCGTTTTGCCGACGTCACCAGCGAAGCAGGACTGAGCCGGCCCGAAACCCGATGGGGTTCCGGAGCCGTCTTTGTCGATCACGACCGCGACGGTGATCTTGACCTGTTTGTGGCGAACTATCTGAAATTCGACCCGAAGACAGTCCCGGACCCGGGCAGGGCTCCGAACTGCCTGTGGAAGGGAATTGCGGTTAACTGTGGTCCGAAAGGGCTCCCGACGGAGACCAACCTTTTCTACCGGAACAACGGGGATGGAACGTTCGACGACGTCTCCGGGGCGAGTCGCATCGACGCCGTCCAGGGTCGCTATGCGATGACCGCTGTCGTTCTGGACTATGATGGCGACGGCTGGCCAGACATCTACGTCGCCTGCGACTCCACTGCATGCATCCTCTACCGGAATAACCGGGACGGCACTTTCACCGACGTAGCCCTTGAAGCCGGTACCGCTTACAACGAAGACGGCCAGTCCCAAGCCGGTATGGGGGTCGGCATCGGCGACTACGATTTGGACGGGCACCTGGACATTTTCAAAACGCACTTTGCCGACGACCTGCCGGTCCTGTATCGCAATACCGGTCAAGGGTATTTCGAGGACGCATCGCGTTCAGCTGGATTCGATCACACGCCGTATGTTCAATGGGGAACCGGGTTAATCGATCTGGACAACGACGGCTGGCCCGATATTTTCACCGTCGCGGGAAGCGTCTATCCGGAAGTCGAGCGGCATTTTGGCGAGTACCCGCATCGGAATCCACGGCTGGTCTACCAGAATCTCGGCACCGGACGATTTCGGGACGTGAGCCGGTCGGTGGGCCAGGCGGTGCAAATGCCCTTTTCCAGCCGCGGCTGTGCGTTTGGGGACATCGACAATGACGGCGACCTCGATGTGCTGATCCTGAACATGAACGATCGCCCGCAGTTGCTGAGGAACGATCACGCGGCCTCCGGCGCCACGGCAAACCGGTGGCTCCAGCTTCGGCTCATCGGCGACAAGTCAAACCGATCGGCGATCGGGGCGCGCGTCTGGGTGAAAGCAGGCGGACGAACCCTGGTGCGGGAGATTTCGAGTCAGTCCAGCTATTACTCCCACAATGACCTGCGCGCGCACTTCGGACTGGGAAAGGCCGAGCGTGCTGACGAGATCCTGATCCGCTGGCCAAACGGCAATGAACAGCGGCTGAAAGACATCGCTGCCAACCAGATCTTGAGCGTGACTGAAGAGTAGAGGGGAGAGGCGGAGCAAGGGCTGGCAAGAAAGCGGCGGATTCTGAAAAGCGAATCCGCCCTACGACCGCTCGGCGTGCGGGAACGGTTAGTCGTAGGGCGGATTCGCTTTTCAGAATCCGCCGCTTTCTTGCCAGCCCTTGCTCAGTTCCTCCCCGAGCTTCTCTGCCCGCCCTTGCTCAGTTCCGCCTCGAGCCCTTTCGCCGTCTCCCGTGCTTGCTCGGCAGCCACCTTGTCCCCCTTCTTTTCGAGCGCTTCGGCCAGTTGACGGTAGCCTTCCGGGTTCTCCGGGTCAAGGCGTACGGCCGCCTGGAAACGCTCGATCGCCGCCTCAAGGTTCCCTTCCTTCAGCCGAGCCGCCCCGGTGTTCAGGGCGAACATGGCCGCCTGGCCGTTGGATTTCTTCTTGTTGAGCCGGGCAGCCTCGGCGAACTCCAGCTGCGCTCCCTTGCGGTCCCCTTTCTGACGAAGCGCGTTGCCAAGAGTATTGTGGATCTCTGGTGCGTCGGGAGCATGCTTGAGGGCCTCGCGAAATACGCTGATAGCCTCATCGACCTTCCCCTGTTGCTGCAGGACGGTCCCAAGGGCATAGTGAGCCTCGGCGTATTCGGGTTGACTCGCGACTGCGGACCTGAATGCCTGCGCAGCCTCGTCGAGCTTAGCCTGCTGCAGGAGGATCACGCCTAGCGTATAGTTGGCCTCCGCAAAACCCGGCCGGAGCTCCACTGCCTTGCGCAGCTCGACCAACGCCTCGTTGAGACTGTCTTTGTTCTTGAGCGCGACACCCAGGTTGTATCGTGCCTCGGCGTTATCGGGAACCAGGCCGACCAACCGCCTGTACTGCTCAACCGCTGCCGCGAAATCGCCTTTCTGGATCAGCGCCATCCCGAGATTGTGCAGCGCGGCAACGTTTTTCGGATCGATTTCCAGCACTCTGGAGAAAGCGGCGACCGCGGCCTCCGGATCCCGTTGCTGAACCAACGCAAGACCCAGATCGTTGCGGATCTGCGTCGAGCCGGGCTCGATCTCCAAAGCAGCCTTGAGGCTCGCCACCGACTCGTTGATCCGCCCTCGCCGGAGCTCCGCCAGACCCAGCTGGTGCAGCGCCGGGGCATTCCTCGGATCGAGCTCGGTCGCTTTACGGAATGCCTCGGCGGTCGCGTCCAGTTCCCCGTTTTTTGCCAAGGCGAGACCGAGGTAGTAATGGGAGGGAGCGTGACTGGGGGCGAGCCTGACCGCCTGTCGAAGCGCGCCAATCGACTCCTCGACGCGCCCGGAGAACCACAGCGCAGTTCCCAGATAGAAGTGAGCCTCGGCAAAGTCCGGCTTCAGGCGAATCGCCGCTTCAAATTCGGGGACCGCAGAGGGCAACTCGCCTCTGACGCCCAGCAGGAAACCAAGCTGAAACCGGGCTTCGGCAAAATCGGGCCAGAGTGACAACGATTTTCTGAGTTCCGCTATAGCCCGATCAGGCTGTTGTCCCTTCGCCAGTTCAAGAGCCTGCTGGTAATGCACTCGCGCGGCATCCTGCTTCGTCGTGTCTGCGAACGCCGGGTCGACGGCGCTGCAAACGAATGAAAGCCCCATGATCAGCAGGACCAGGGAGAGCCGAGGATCTCGTCTTCTGGGACTCATTTCGTCGCGACCGCTACCTTGGGGGCGCCGGGTGACGAGGCGGGAGTGAGGGTAATGGTATCGACCAGTCCTTCACCCTCTTTCACGAGCAGCAACCGGTTGACGGGAGCGTCGGTCAGCTTGTCGACCTTTCCGCTCGGCCATCTGATCTCGAGGGATTTGATCCGGCGGTTGGATCCGACGCCAAAGTGAACGCGCAGGTCGTTCTGCGAGCAGTAACTTCCGCCGCTTCGCACTTCGTCGATTTGCGTCGCCTCGTCGGTGATGCAAATGATTCGTGCGCCGATACCGGTGCGGTTGGATTGAGTGCCCACCGTCTTCACTTTCACCCAGTTGTTTGTGCCCTTACTGTCCACCCGCAACAGCTCCGGCATGTCGTTGACGGGGTTGATGACGACATCCACGTCGCCGTCGTTATCGAAGTCCGCGAAGGCCGATCCCCGAGCCGCAGAAGGTTCGACAACCGCTCCGCCGACCTGCTCGGAAACGTCCGCAAAGGATCCCCCGCCCAGGTTTCGGTACAGGACCTTTTTCTGAGCATAACCCGCCTCAGTCGTCAGTTTTTCGACCTCCGGGTAAACGTGCCCGTTGACCAGAAAGATGTCCAGCCAGGAGTTGTTGTCAAAATCGACGAAACCGCAGCCCCAACCGAGCCACTTTGTGTTCAGCCCTATCCCTGCTTGAAAGGTCATGTCCTCGAAAGCGGTTTCGCCGACCGATCCGGTCACATTGCGGTAGAGAGTGGAGGTGTCTCCGGAGAAGTTCGTCTTGAAGATATCGAGCCAGCCGTCCCGGTCGTAGTCGCCTGCCGAGACTCCCATTCCCGCCTGTGGCTTGCCGTCGACACTGAAGGCGCACCCCGACTCGACGCCTATGTCCGTAAATGTGCCGTCTTTGTTGTTCCGGTAAAGCGCTGCCGGAGCTGAGTCGTTGGCTACGTAAACGTCTGCCCAGCCGTCGTTGTTGAAGTCCGCGACGAGGACGCCAAGCCCGTAAGTACCTTGGCTTTTGGCGATGCCCGATTTGTCGGACACATCGGCGAAGGTGCCGTCACCGTTGTTGCGAAAAAGCATGTTGACCCCGCCGGGGAGGCCTGGGGGGCCACAGGCAACCAGCACTCCCTTGTAGAGACACGGCCCCGTTTCCGGGAGGGGAGCGGTCTTGAGATCCAGGTCGATGTAGCTGGCGACGAACAGATCGAGCTTGCCGTCCCGATCGTAATCGAGGAAGGCGGATCCGGAGCCCCAGCGCGTCCGATTGTTGAGCACGCCTGCCTGTTTGGCGACGTCGGTGAAGGTGCCGTTGGCGTTGTTCCGGTACAAAGTGTTCTGCCCAAAGTAGCTGACAAAGAGGTCCTCGTCCCCGTCGTTGTCGTAGTCCCCGGCGCAAACGCTCTGGCCCCAGCCGGTCCGGCTGACACCCGCCTTGAGAGTCACGTCCTCGAACGTCCCGTCGCCGCGGTTCCGGTACAGACGATTGCTCGGAGACTGCCCTTCCGGAGTGCCATCCAGTCGAGTGCCGTTGACCTGAAAGATGTCCTGCCAGCCGTCCGCGTCAAAGTCGATAAAGGCGATCCCGCAGCCGGTCGTTTCGAGGAGGTAACGGTTCCGGCGTTCATCACCGAAGGTCGTGGGGTGATTGATGCCCGATTCCCTGGCGACGTTCACGAGGCGGATCCCCATGTCGTCTCGCGCACCGGATGCAGCCAGAAGCAAAAGTGGAAAAACCAGACTCCACCGCATAGACAGACTATTCTCTCGAAGCTTTCCAGCTAAGACGAGGAGGAGCCCGGCGGAGTTTCACCCGATGGAGCAGGCAACCACCGCTTGGAGCCGCGCACGACAGCGAGCGCAGCGAGCGACAGTAAGCGGACCACCCAGACTAGCCCCGGGGTCTGCGGTCTTGAGCGTGAACAGCTTGAGGGCTTGCTGGGTGGTCCGCTTACTCTCGCTCGCTGCGCTCGCTGTCGTGCGCGGCTCCATGTGATCGCGCTTGCCGGTTTGTGGTTAGCCCCGCCCGTGTTTTTGGTTGTGGTGTCTAAGATCGTCAAGGTACCGGAGCAGCTGCGGTTCAGAAAAGAGGCCGTTTTGGATAAAGAACCGGCCGAGAGGCTTCTGGGTCTTCTCCTGGTGGCGGAGCAGCATAGACAGCTGAAAATCCGAAATGAACCCGTGACGCAGCAGTATTTCGCCGAGTCTTTCGCCGCGCTTTCGATCGTTTAACAGATCCATGACTTCCGGCTCGGAGAGCCACCCCCAGCGCCTCGCGATTTCTCCGAGCGCCAGGCGTTGCTGTTTCTGCCAGACCAAGGCCGAAATCAGCTGGTTCCAACTCACGACTCCGGCGAAGTAAAGGAATTCGCCGGTGCGCACCTGCCAGTTCGGGACCTTGTCAGGCGCGTAGACACGGACTCTCTGTGCGGTCTCCCACGGCGGCCTTCGGTCCTGTTGTCCCGCTCGCGGGGTCCACGTCCGGCCCGAGGCACTGCGTTTCCAGGACCGAACCTCTTCGGCCGTGAATATCGGTTTGGTGCGTCCGTTGCCAGACCGCTGGTTCAGGTACTTGCTCAGCGTCTGGTAAGCCAGGTTCACGTCCTGAAAGCGGGCGGTCGCCTGGGCTTGAGACTGTCGCCCCAACGCGGCACACCGGTCGGGATGGGTCGACAAAGCCTTTGTCCGGTAGGCCTTTTTCAGCGCTGAATGGTCGAGCGAAAGGACGAAATCCTGGCCGATCTCCATATGCTCGCCGAAGAGCAAGCGGCAGGCGTGTGAGAGTTCCTCAAATCGAAACATGTCCTTTTTCATTTCTACGCGACAGGCCTGACATTTACAAGCGAAAGCATCCCTTCCGTTGTCGGTGGAACCCCGGCCAGACCGGTTGTAAGGCTCACGAAGTGAACGATATAATCGAGGAGAATGCCGACACGAACATCCAGAATTCTGCGGCCGGATGGGACCATCGAAAAAGGCCGACAGGCGCCTCCCCTCCCCCCTGACGACTTGATTCATCTGTACAGGTTGATGCTTTTGAACCGCCGCTTTGACGAGCGGATGATCACGCTGCAACGGCAGGGCCGCATCGGCTTTTTCATCGGTTCAGCAGGTGAAGAAGCGGCCATTATCGGCAGCGCCTTTGCCCTCGAGCAAACGGACTGGATCGTTCCGTGCTACCGGGAGTTGGGGGCGGCCCTGGTGCGCGGTTACCCGCTTTTTGAACTGATCTGCCAGTTTTTCGGCAATTCGAGGGATTTCAACAAGGGCCGGCAAATGCCGAACCACTACGGGAATGCGAGTATCCGCTTCGCGTCCGTTTCGAGCCCCGTGGGGACGCAGATCCCTCAGGCGACCGGGCTGTCGCTGGCGGTGAAAATCAGGGGCGGGCCCGAGGTGGTCATCGTGTACTTCGGCGATGGGGCCACGTCTCAGGGCGACTTCCATGTGGGGATGAACTTCGCAGGCGTTTTCAGGACCCCGACGATCTTCTTCTGCCGAAACAACCAGTGGGCGATTTCGACCCCCTGGCAATGTCAGACCGCGGCCGAGAACATTACCGTCAAAGCCCAGGCTTACGGGATCGAGGGCATCCAGGTGGACGGTAACGACCTTTTCGGGGTCTACGAAACCACGCGCCTGGCTGCTGAAAAGGCCCGTCGGGGTGACGGCCCCACTTTGATCGAGGCGGTGACCTACCGGCTCGGCGGTCATTCAACCAGCGATGATCCCAAGGCCTATCGGGAAGAGCGGCTGGTCGAGGAGTGGAAGCGGCAGGACCCGCTGGTGCGCGTGCGTACCTACCTCATCGCCCAGGGTTACTGGACCGAGGCCGACGACCAGGCGGCCGAGGATCAAATCAAGTCCGACATCCAGGAGAACCTGCGCCGGGCCGAACGTGTCGAGCTTCCGCCCGTCGATAGTCTATTCGAGGACGTCTTTGACGTTCTGCCCTGGCATCTCAGGGAACAGCAAAACGAGCTCCAATCCGTGCAGCAACCTCAGGAATTGATGCGCTAGAGAGGCTTCCATGCCGGTTATGAATATCATCCAGGCGGTGAACGACGCGCTCCGCTGTGAAATGAGGCGTGACGACAGGGTCGTTATCCTGGGCGAGGATATCGGGAAATTTGGCGGGGTGTTCCGGGCTACCGTCGGACTTTTCGACGAGTTCGGCCCGAATCGCGTCTTCGACACTCCTTTGGCAGAGGCGGGTATCATCGGGACGGCCATCGGTATGGCTCTGTACGGACTGCGTCCGGTCCCCGAGATCCAGTTCGCCGACTTCATCTACCCAGCCTTCGATCAGATCGTGAACGAGGCGGCCAAGATGCGTTACCGGTCCGGCGGCCAGTTCGCCTGCCCGCTCGTCATTCGGACCCCATTCGGCGGCGGCATCAAGGGCGGACACTACCACTCGCAGAGCCCCGAGGCTTACTTTGCCCATACACCCGGACTGAAGGTCGTCATACCATCGAATCCATACGACGCGAAGGGACTGCTCATCTCGGCCATCCGAGACGAAAATCCGGTAATCTTCATGGAGCCAAAGAGGGTCTACCGCGCCGCGCGCGGAGAGGTTCCAGAGGGCGAGCACTCGGTGCCAATCGGCCAGGCAAAGATCGTCCTGGAGGGACAGGACATCACAGTCATCACCTACGGTGCCATGGTCCATACGGTGCTGGAAGCAGCCGCAAAGGCTGAGCAGGACGAGGGAGTTACCGCCGAAGTGATCGACCTCCGAACGCTGCTTCCGTACGACATTCAGACGATTCTCGGCTCGGTGCGAAAAACCGGCCGGGCGATCATCGTCCACGAGGCGCCCAAGACCTGCGGGTTCGGGGCCGAACTATCCGCGGCCATCATGGAGAGATCGCTTCTGTACCTCGAGGCCCCAGTTTTGCGGGTGACGGGTTTTGATACTCCATTTCCCTACAGCCTCGAACACCACTATCTGCCCGGTGTCGATCGGATCCTCGACGCCGTTCGAAAAACCATGAGTTTTTAACAAAGGAAGTTGGTGGGAGTTACGGGGACACAAAACTTAATTCCTGTGCTGCGCCATGCAGGTGCCGTCGGGACGGGAATTAAGTATTATGTCCCCGTAACTCCCCAAACTCGGAGCCACTATGTCGTTTCAATTTAGACTGCCGGACATCGGCGAGGGAGTGGTCGAGGGCGAGATTGTGAAATGGCTGGTCAAAGAAGGAGACGAGGTCGTCGAGGACCAGCCGATCGTCGAGGTGATGACCGATAAGGCGACCGTGGAGATTCCCTCCCCGGTTCGCGGCAAGATAGCTAAACGACACGGCGACGAGGGCACAACTATAGCCGTCGGCGCGGTCATCGTCGAGGTGGAGACCGGGCAGGCGGCAGCCCCCAAGCCCGAGCCAGCCGCGAAATCCGGCGAACGCTACGGCTTTGGGACTTCGTCCGGACGTTCAACAAGCGACACGTCAATCCTGGCAACTCCCGCGGTACGCAAGCTTGCGAGGGAAAAGGGCATAGATCTCGCAAATGTCAAAGGCTCGGGTCCGGCCGGGCGCATCACCCTGGACGATCTCGCTCAATACAAGCCGGAGCCGGAAACGACGGCCCGCGTCCCTCAAGTCGAAGCGGTCTCCCGCGAAGGCCTCGTGGAACAGATTCCGTATCGCGGCCTGCGGCGCAGGATCGGCGAGCATCTGGCCGTTTCGAAATCTACGGCCCCGCACTACACCTATGTCGAGGAAGTCGACATGACCGAGATGGTGCGGTTGCGAAAGACGTTCATCGCCCTCAGCGGCGCGCAGAATCAGAAGCTCACCTATCTACCCTTTGTGATCAAGGCTGTCATTGAAGGGCTGCGCAAGTTCCCGCTGTTGAATTCCACGCTCGACGAGGAGAACGAGCTGATCCTGGTCCGCAGGTACTTTAACATCGGAATCGCGACGGCGACCGAGAGCGGATTAATTGTACCCGTCGTAAAAGATGCGGACTCCAAGTCGATCCTTCAGCTGGCCCGGGAAATCGGGCAGTTATCGGAGGCGGCCAGGCAGGGAAAGCTCAAGGTCGAGGATCTCAAGGACAGCACCTTCACGATCACCAGCCTCGGGCCGCTCGGGGGTCTTTTCGCCACGCCCATCATCAATTACCCCGAGGTGGCGATCGTGGGGCTGCACAAGATAACGCCCAGGCCGGTCGTGCGTGACGGCCAGATCGTCATACGGGACATGATGAACCTGAGCGTCTCGCTTGACCACCGGGTCGTCGATGGCGCGATCGCCGCAGACTTCGTGCAGCAGGTGGCCTTGTACCTGGAGAATCCGGGGCTGCTGGCGCTCGGTCCGTCGGACTAACCCAGATCGCCTAACTCGTATTGCAGCACCGCCAGCAGGGCGACCGGGGCCGTCTCGGTCCGGAGGGTCCGCTGTCCCAGGCTCACTCTCGGGATCTTGCGGATATCGAAAAGCTCCCTGTCCCTCTCATCCCAGCCCCCTTCCGGGCCGACGAAGAAAAGGCAGGTTTGGCTCCCTCGGTTGGAACTGATCACATCACGCAGAGTCGCGTTCCCTGCTTCGTCCAGCACCAGGGTCAGATCGGCTTGCCACTTCTCGAGGCACTCGCTCAACTTGACCGGCTCCTGCACCACCGTAAGGTAGGCACGGCCGCTCTGCTTGAAAGCATCGACGACGATTTTGCGCCACCGCCTCATGCGGTGCTCGATTGCGTCACCTTCAGGAAGGACCTCGGTCCGCCAGCTGACAAAGGGAACAATCTCCCGGACTCCCAGTTCTACAGCTTTCTGAATGACCCACTCGAACTTGTCCTTCTTGATGAGACTTTGTGCCAGGACGACGTGCAGGTTCGACTCGGACCGGCTCTCGACAGGGGCCAGAACCTCTCCGTACCAGTCGGCGCTTTCCCGGGCAAGTGCGCACAGGTGGATGTGGCCTTTTCCGTCGTGGGCCAAGAACCGGTCGCCCGGCCGCATCCGGAGGACCCGGACGAGGTGGTGGGTTTCCTCCTCGTCCAGTAGTGCCTTTTGATCTTCAATCGACTGAGCCAGTGCGCGGTGCATTGACTGCTTCGTATTCCTACTTGACGATCGGCGTCAGGACCAGGTTTCGGTAGTAGACCGCACCATGGTCTCCCTGCAGATAAATCGGGCCAGGCACAAATTCGTCCGCGCTCAAAGCGCCCCCGGTAACACCGAACACTGGCTGGTTGTCGATTATCTTCTTTCCGTTGAGGATCACTGTGGCGTGACGATCGCACAGCGTTATGTCAAGCGATTGCCACTCTCCGGCCGGCTTCTCGGCTGCCACTGTGGGCGTGATCCTGCTGTAGATCGCACCCATGTTGTGGGGATCGAGCGGCTTGCCGAAGGTATCGGCAACCTGCACCTCGTAAATCCCTCGCAGATACACGCCACTGTTGCTCCCCTGAGGCACCATGACTTCGAGCTTCAGGTTGAAGTCCTCGAACTGCTTGGTCGTTTTCAGATTCCCGAAACGCACCCGCGGCTTGCCTTCCGGCTGGACCGGCTTGTTGGCCAGTACGCCGTTTTCCACGGTAAACCCGTTGGTTTGTTTCGGATCGGTCAGCGTCCACCCGTCCAGGTTCTTCCCGTTAAACAACTCGACCGGCGGGCCGAATTTCAGCTTGGAAATATCCGGCGCCGGTGGAACGGGCGGGATTCTCTTGCCGGTGAACTCCAGAGTGGTCAAGCCAGACCCGTCAGCCTTGGTATCGTAGAACCGTCCGTCCATCATGTCGCCGGTGACTCGCGCCGTCAGCAGGCTCGTCAGCGTCATGGTCCGCACAGCTTTTCCAGACTGGTCCCTCTTTCGGACGACCGGTCGAACCCGAACGATATTCAGCGTATCGTCGTTGATGAAAACGTTGTCCACGGGCAGCACACTTCCGCCGTACCAGAGGATGTCAGCGTCCAGGTAACCTTGCTCCTGCCTGACTTCCAGCCAACCGGCACCGTCGGGAAGCGTCAACGCCCATCGACCTAAAAAACCTTGATCCGCCGCCGCCGCGATCTGGCTCGCGACCGCGATCAGAAGTACAACCAAGCCCGCTCTCACGCTGTTCTTCACTCGGAACCTCCTTGCTGATACGAATTGTAATCGGTTTCGCTATTGCGCGCCCGCCGAAGTAAGTGATTAATGACCGGTTTTTCGAATCGCGTGGCATAATGCCGCTGTCACTATGGATGAAGTCGGCCAGGTGCCTTCTACGAGCAAACCGGTGCCGGCAAGCCCGGCGCTCGTGTGCGCAAACTGCGAGTCGCCTCTGACCGGCCGGTATTGCGCCGCTTGCGGCCAGCCTGCGCGCGGGGTGCGTGTGGGACTTCACGACTTTCTCCACGAAGCGGTTCACGAAGTCCTCCATCTCGACGGCAAAATCGCCCGGACGATGATCCTGCTTCTGAGACGTCCCGGTCAGTTGACCAGCGACTTCCTCTCAGGCAAACGAAGTCGTTACGTTTCGCCTTTGCGTCTCTACCTGATGTTGAGCGCGATTTATTTCGCCCTCGCCCTGGCGCTCGGCCCCGACAAGTTCGTCGCAGTGCGAGTCACGGAGACCCCGACACCAACCGGGGTCAAAACGACAACGACCCCAGCGGCGCAGAGCACCGCAGGGCCGGCCAACTCGTTGTGGGCACGGCTGGCTCGCGGCGGGAGAAAGTTGCAGGGCCGGCCGGAACGACTCGCGGAGCTCGTCATCCACGACATTCCAAAGGCTATGTTCCTGCTCATGCCATTCTTTGCCTTCCTGCTTTTCCTTTTTCACCGGAAGCACGAGCCCTTTTTTGTGCCTCATCTCTACTTCTCGATTCATTATCACGCCTTCGTTTTCTTTCTCTCTACCTGCGTGGGACTTCTGACCGTTACGAACCTCTGGATACTCGAGGCCGCCGCACGAACTGCGCAGTTAATCGTCTTCGTTTACCTCTATCTGTCGCTGCGCCGCGTCTACGGCGATTCACGTCTCAAGACGTTTGGCAAAACGGTGGCGATCGGTCTGCTTTACGTAGTCGGCCTGAGCGCCGTTATGGTTTCGATACTGACCTACCGGCTCATCACCCTGTAAGACAAACACCTATACTAACCAGCCGAGAGCTTCTGACCGTAAATCTAAAATAATCAACGTCTTACTTGAATCGTTTCTTCCGCTTCGCCCGGCGGTTTGATCTTCAATTCGATTTCCGATAATTGTGGAGGCGGCTTATGCGCGAAAACGCAATTTCATACTGATACTCGTCTTCATTGCCAGTCGGGGGGGGAATATGTTCAAGTTGTTGTTGGCTCTCGCTATCGGTGCCGGGACAATGCAGGGCTCGGCTGATCTCTCGGGTGTAGTACTGGATCCGTCCGGATCAATCGTGGAATCAGCTTCCGTTCAACTTCTGAACGAGAACGGTTCATCCTCGACGGCTATTACGGACTCAGAGGGTAAATACCGGTTCTTAAGGCTCTCCCCTGGCCACTACCGACTGTTAATCACCGCACCTGGTTTCAAGGACTACGAGAACCAGCATGTTCACCTGCGGGCCGACGCCAGCCAGTCGCTCACGGTCCAGCTCAAAGTCGCCGGATTGACCAGCGAGGTCACCGTGACAGCAACCCGGCAGGAGGGATTCGCGCAAACCGAAAGCGAACACGTAAAGGAGATTCTCGAGATCCACGAAGTGCGGGAGAGCTCCGCCAAGGACGTAGGCGAAGCCCTGACCCGGCTCGAAGGCGTGCACAAGATCCGGAAATCCGGTATTGCGAACGACATCGTTCTGCGAGGTTTTCAACAGGGAAACGTCAATGTCGCGATTGACGGCTCACATGTTTACGGCGCTTGCCCCAACCACATGGATCCCCCCGCCTTTCATGTGGATTTTGCAGAAGTCGAGAAGGTCGAAGTTATCAAGGGACCCTTCGACATGCGAAGCCAGGGGAGCCTCGGGGGCACCGTCAACATCGTCAACAAGCAGCCCGAGCAGGGTTTTCACGTCACCCCGAATCTGTCGGCCGGTTCCTATGGCTTCTTCAATCCGTCACTGACCGCTTCGTTGTCGAAGGGAAGGATACAGGGGTTGGTGGGTCATTCCTTCCGCCGTTCGGCGCCTTTCGAGGATGGACTCGGCAAGCGAATCACCGAGTATGCGAACTACCGCACGGACGCGCTCGACAAGGAAGCGTTTCACGTCCACACCGGTTGGTTCAAGCTCGGAGGCGACATTTCAGCGAATCAGAAGGTGGAGGTCGGTTACACGCGCCAGCAGGGCGGTGAGGTCAGCTACCCCTACCTGCAGATGGACGCGCTGTATGACAACGCCGACCGCATGAACCTGACCTACAGTGTGGCCGATCCCCTGGCGAGAGTCGATCGCATAAGGGTCCAGGGTTACTTTACCCAAGTAAAGCACTGGATGACCGACCAGTACCGGACCAGCTCGGTGGGAGCGGCCCGCCCGTATGGCATGGCGACATTCGCCGGAACGCGTTCGTTGGGGACTCACGTGGACGCCGACATGGGGAGCTTCTTCGCCGGAGCAGAGTTCTACGTTCGCGACTGGAACGCGGTGACGACACTCAAATCCCCCACCGGATATACTAACCAGGCTTCCATGCCTGACGTCCGGATGTACGTGGCCGGTTTCTACACCGAACATGTTCGGCAGCTTCATCCTTCGCTGCGCCTAACGCTGGGGGCACGCCTGGATACCGGCAGCACCGAGGCGAACAGCGCCAACACCAATACCGATCTCTATTTCGCGTACAAGGGGAACCGGATCACCTCGCGAACCGACACACTGCCCTCCGGGAGCGTCCGGCTGGCGTACGCCGTCAGCAACTTCGAAATCTTCACCGGGGTTGGTCACGCCGTCAGGCTGCCGGACCCGCAAGAGCGATTCTTCGCACTCAAGCGGATGGGCACCGACTGGGTCGGCGATCCGACCAACGATCCGACGCGCAACACCGAGGTGGACCTGGGATTCACAGCGCGCACCAATCGGTTCATCGTTCGTCCCACTCTGTTCTACAGCAGTCTCGACAACTTGATCGTGATACACAACCAGAAGAAGGTGAATACGGTCGCCTCGGTCATGAACGGAATGGCCCGGTCCTTCTTCCCGACCGATGCGAAGATCTACGGCGGCGAAGTGATGTCGAGTGCCACTCTCACCGATTACCTGATCTTCCGGTCCGGCCTTTCATACACACGGGGTTCCAAGGACCTGGCTCCCGAGCGGATGATTCTGGACCCGGATCTCGCGGAGATGGCGCCGGTCAGGTTCCGGGCGATGTTGCGCTACGGGCAGCGGAGTTTCTTCGGTGAATTGGAGGGCGTGTTCATGGGCCGCCAAAACCGCGTTGATTCCGACTTGAAGGAGCTTCCGACGCCCGGTTACGGTGTTCTGAATGCCAAGTTCGGAATTCACCGCGAGAAACTGAAGATCTCGGCAGGGGTCGACAACCTTTTCAATCGGTTCTACTACGAACATTTCTCTTTTCAGCGCGACCCGTTCCGCACCGGAACGCGAACTCCCGAGCCGGGAAGAAGTGCTTTCATTACCATGGGATACGGCTTCTAGGGTCTTTCGTCTTTGCCGTATCTGCGTCGAGTCTTCGATTAATGGTCCAAACAGGTCCAGTTGGAGGCTGTATGTTCCGAACAGGTCGGCAAATGCTTAAGCAGTCGCTGTATCTCACGATCATCGTGTTTTTGCTCGCTCCGGCCGCCTATCCACAGGCTACCGCCGGGGGCCACGCCGGACATGCCCAGGGGCAGGTCCCGGGAGACCCCGAGATGCGGGAGCACCAAAACACCGTGGACGCGCTCCTCAGCAACAACACCAAAATCAAGCGCTACGTGGAACTGCTTCCGAACGGGATCAAGGCCACGACCGAATCGGACGACCAGGCTACCGCGGTGCTGATCAAGAAGCATGTGCCGCAGGTCTACAAGCTTCTTCAGAGCAAAAAGAACGTCCGGCAAAATGACCCTCTGTTCGTGGAGATCTTCAAGCGCGCCGACAAGATCAAGATGACGATCCAAACAACCGACAGAGGCGTCCAGGTCACAGAAACATCCGACGATCCCTATACCGTGCAGCTGATCCAGGAGCACTCGAAGGTCATCGACAATTTCGTGGCAACCGGCTGGACGGCGGCCCGGAAGGGTAACCCGGCTCCGCCCAAGAAGTGAGTTGCGGGGCGATAGTGCCGGACCCCAATGACCTCAAGGACGACAAGGACATCAAGGACCAAAGAGATTTGTCCTTGGTGCCCCTGTCGTCCTTGAGGTCGTTGGGGCTCGGGCGCTATTAGGCTGAGAGCTCCAGGCAGACCCAGCCTCCGCTGTCCCACCGCTGCGTCGACCGTAGACCGTACGCAGCAAAATACTCGAGCACGAGGTGCGCCTGGTCCTGGGTGAATCCCGAGACAACCAGGTGTCGCCCCAGTCGTGCCAGATCTCCGCACAACTGCCTGAAGATGGGCTCGGTCAGATTGGCAAGGATGAGGTCGAAATGACCGCGAAGAGAATCGGGAGCGGCAACCGCCAGTCTGATGTCGTCCACATCGTTCCGATGAAAGTTCTCCTGGGACATTTCGATCGCCTGCGGGTCGTTGTCGATCGCCGTGATTCGGACCCCGGGCATCAGCTTCCGGGCCGCGATGCTCAGGATGCCGGAACCGGTCCCGACGTCCAGAATGCTCCGTGGTCGGATCCTCAAGTGTTGCAAGGCGAGCAAGCACAATTGGGTGGATTCATGGGTGCCGGTGCCAAACGCGTGTCCCGGATCGATCACGAGAGTGATCGGGTGTTCGTCCGAGGGGCTCTCCCAGGACGGATGGACATAGAACGTCTGTCCGATTGAGAACCCATGGAAGTTCTTCTTGTAGTCTTCCACCCAATCGTCGGGATTGGAGATTACCTGGCTGATCGATAATGAAGAGAACTGGACGAGCCCCGCGTCACCGAGGCGTCGAGCATCGGCCATCAGGGTGTCCGGGCTTCGGTCGGCAGGGAAGAATGCACGCAGGCTTACGGGATCAGGAAGGTCGGCGAAACCCGGTTCTTCGATGCCAACGGTCCCTAACTCCCAAAGGAGCTCAATCGCCTGATCGACGTCTGAGCGGGGAACGGTGACAAGGAGGCACAACCAGCGATGCTCGGGTTTCACCATCTAGCCGAAAATGTCTTTCACCTTCTCGAACAGCGTCTGGTCCTCGGCAGTTCCGCCGGTGGACTCTAACTGACGAAGCAGATCCTTCTGGTCTTTGGTCAGTTTCGTTGGGGTTACGACCGTCACGGTGACCAGCTGATCACCCTGGCCACGACCGTTCAAGCTGACGACCCCTCGGCCTTTCATTCGAAATACCGTCCCCGTCTGAGTCCCTTCGGGAATCTTCAGTGTCTCCTTCGACTGGAGCGTGGGGATCTGAATCTCGCCGCCCAGGGCCGCCTGGGTGTAAGTAATGGGTACTTCGCAGTAGATATCATTGTCCTGGCGCTTGAAGAACGGATGCTCCTCGACCTCGATGACCACGTAAAGATCACCCGAGGGGCCGCCGTTGACTCCTCCTTCGCCTTCCCCTGCGATCCGGAGCCGGGATCCATGGTCCACACCGGCCGGGATCTTGATTTCGAGAACGCGCTCCTTGTTCAGGCGCCCGGCACCCTTACATTTCGTGCAGCGGCTCTTGATCATCTGGCCCGTTCCCCGGCACTGGGAACAGGGACGGCTGATCGTGAAGAATCCTTGCTGGTATCGGAGTTGTCCCTGCCCGCCGCACGCCGTGCAGGTGCTCCTTCCGTGCTTGGGGTCAGCTCCCGTACCGCCGCATTCAGCGCAACTCTCGAGCCGAGGGATCTTTATCTTGGTCTTCACGCCAAAAACGGCGTCCTCGAAACTGATTCTCAGGTCATATCGCAGATCGGAGCCCCGGGCAGGCTGGTTGGCCCGTCTGCGACGGGACCCGCCGAATACGTCGCCGAATCCGAAAAAGTCACCGAGGATGTCGCTGAAATCAGCGAAGATGTCCGGATCAAAACCGCCGAAACCCCCAGAACCGACATTGACCGCAGCGTGCCCGAACCGGTCGTATTGACTGCGTTTCGACGTATCGCTCAGGACACTGTACGCCTCGGCTGCTTCCTTGAATCTTTCCTCGGCGTCCTTGTCCCCGGAATTCTTGTCGGGGTGGTACTTTAGCGCCAGTTTTCGATAGGCGCTCTTGACTTCCTGGGGACTTGCCTTGCGCTCTATGCCCAGAACTTCGTAATAGTCTCTCTTAGCCAAAACGGATTCCCTCGCTTAGAGATTGCGACCAAAATCATAAGATCGCGGAGCGGCGTTTTCAAGGACGGGGGCATCAACGCAGCTATTTCGAAGACTGCGAACCGGGCACCGCGACTTTCACTTGAGCAGGTCTCAGCAGCCGGTCGCTGATCGTGTATCCCTTCCGATACTCCTCCAGGATTTGACCTTCTTCGTGTTCGGAGGTCGCGTGCGTGTTAACCGCTTCGTGGAGGCTCGGGTCAAATTTTTCACCCACCGCGGAAAGTTCCCGGACACCGAATTTTCCGAGCACCGCGCGGAGATTCCGAAGAAGCAGCTCGTAACCTTCCCGATAGCCTGCAAGCCGCTGGTCGGACGCATGGGCCTGCAACGCTTCCAGTCCCTTTTCCGCGGCGTCCAAAACGACGAGCAACTCCTTGGAAAGATCGGCAATGGCCGAGACGCGCGCTTCTTCTCTCTCCTTGTTGGTTCGTTTTCGGTAGTTCTCAAACTCGGCCTGTTTGCGCAGAAGCAGATCGTAGTATTCGTCCCGTTCCTTGCGAACGGCTTCGAGCGACTGCATAAGGAGGTCTTCAGTCGGTTGTTCAGCGGCCCCTTCCGGATCATTTTTGGATTCCGGAGAAGCCGGGCGCGCCTGTTCGTCTGGGTCCTTGTCCTTCTTGTCCTTCATTGTGGGTAGTGCTCCGCTAAATGACGTTGATAAGAGCGAAAAGACTAACCGTGAGTTTCAGTTGCGGCTCAAGATCTTTCCGAAGAGCTTCGCTACATAGTCTACCAAACTTATGGCCTTTTCGTATTCCATGCGCGAAGGACCGAGTATTCCAAGGCTGCCGGCAACGTGATCGTCATAGCAGTAAGGCGAGGAGATCAAAGCCCAGTTCTGCATCCCCGGAAGATGCTTCTCGAGGCCGATGGTGACCGTCGGCCGCTCGCAATCAACCTTAAGACACTCGGACAGAATCCTCACCAGCCGACTCTTCTGTTCAAAGGTTTCGAACAGCGTGATCATCCTGTTCACGTCAGCCAGTTCGGGCTTCTGTATCAACCTGGCGGCGCTGCCGAGATAGACTTCTGAACTAGGCGTGTCCTGACCGGAGTCAGCAAGGGAAGCCGACCCGAGCACCACGACGTTTCGCAACAAACGATCGTAAAGCGCTTTATCCTCGGACATCATCCGAATCAACTCATCCCGTATTTCGTGCAAAGTCCGTCCCTCGAAATTTTCCACGAGGTAACGTGCGGCCTGGTGAAGATCCTGTTGCGAGAACTTCTCCTCGGTCTGGATCAGCTTGTGCTGGACCAGACCCCCCTGGGTGACCAGGATGACGAGAATCCGGTGGTCAGAGATCTGCACGAATTCGATGTGACGCATCACCGCCAGGTTGATTGGCGGAGACAGGACAAAACCGAGGTTATTCGAGACGGCCGAGAGGATCTGCGAGGTCTTGTTCATCAGTTCCCCGGGGTCCGTTTCCTTTTCCAGGATCTGCCTGATGCGCTCCAGCTCCTTGACAGGCAGCACGCGGTTGTCGAGGAGTGACTCCACGTAGAAACGATAGCCCTTCTCAGTCGGGACTCGGCCTGCCGAAGTGTGGGGCTGCGTCACCAGCCCGAGTTCCTCGAGGTCGGCAACCACGTTTCGAATCGTGGCCGGGCTCAATGTTTCACGAGTCAGTTTCGCCAGTTTTCGGGACCCGACCGGTTCCCCGGTTTTGATGTGCTCGCGGATCAGTTCCCGAAGAACATCCCGGCTCCGGTCGCTGATTGTCGCTTGACGTTTCTGTTTAGCCATGAACCTACTGCTGCTATATAGCATAGACGAAAAGCGGGCACCAAGGTCGCAAAAGCACTGCCAACTGACCAGCTGACCAGCTGACCGGCTCACCAATGCGAGCATCGACATCGTCGCCCACCGGGCCGAAAAGCGGCGGATTCTGAACTGCGAATCCACCAGTCCCACTTGGAAGTGGGACCTACGTCGAACCTCGACTGGCGGTTTGGTGTAGATCCGACTTCCAAGTCGGATATGGGCGTACGAGTCAGCCGGTTACCCGAGCGGCGTCTCCTGCCCTGACACAAGGCACTTCTTGACGGAGATGTTCCCCGACTTCACTTCGAGGAACGGACGACCTTCCTTCAATCCGACCGTGCCAAAACCTGAAGCAGTAGACAGAAACGCCCTGAAGCTGTTGCCAACCCTCGAGTCGATATGCAGAGCCTCGTCAACCGCATCGTAACGAACCCCGGTCAGGCCCTGGAGCAAGCCGTAGCTCGATAGCGCACGGGCGTACCAGTGCCCGCACTCGTACTCGTTGAAAGGATTGCGGATGAGGCCGTCATATCGCTCCCTGCAGATCCGGACGATTTCCAGTCCTTCCTCAACCAGGCCCTCCAGCATCAGATGCGATGCCACCTGGTATTCGATTCCGGTCCAAACCTCGTTGCTATAAACGAAAGGAAGGGACAGCTCACCGCCTTTTGGCCAGGAGCAGAGCAGCAGGCCGCCTTCGCTCCCGTAGGCGTAAGAGGGCCTTTGGGGATTCGGGTGGTCGCTCAGGTCCTTCTTCAGGTTGTAGCGGTGAATGGATTTGAGACTGCTCCGGACCATGTCAGCATTGAGGATCTCCCCCAGTCCGCACATCTGAGCGATCCAGAAGCCGAGGACGCCGTCCGACAGGCAGCCTTTTCCGTACTGATATTTGGGCCCCTCTTTCTGGAGCAGATCGATCGCCTCGGGCGAGTAATCTGAGTTCCAAGTTCCCTTGGACGCTTCCACCGGGTCTTTGGCCTTGAGGCCCTTCCACTTGATCTCCTGTATGAAGTACTCGCCGTTGTACAGCTTCTCCTGCATGTAGGCGTGACCCTTGGCCAGGAGTTGCTCGTAGCGGGCAGCTGAGTCACCCACGGCGCGGGCCATCCGACCCGCCGCGACCAGCGAGCCCAGATAAAAGCTTGTGCACATCCCGTCGGGTCCCCAGAACTCGATGTCATAGGTGTTATGGTGCGGCTCTTCGACGACCCCCTTCTCGTCCGGGTCCCAGGTTTGAATGCAGTAATCCAGGCTTTGCCTGACTTTCGGCCAGATGTCCGCGAGCCACGGGGTGTCTCCCGAGATTCTCCACTCACGGTAAACTTTCATAATGCCGCCCAACTGCCCGTCGGCAGCCGCGTGGAATTCATGCTTGGTCGGCCGGATCGGCAGCGAGGTCCGGAAAGTCTGGTGACCTCGATCATCCTGGCTCTCCCCGAACTCGGATCTCCGAAGGCTCCTCTCGAGCTCGGGGAAAAGGTGAGGAATGGCCTGAGCGTAATTCCAGACGTGGGTACATGAGCCGTGACAGCATCCCCAGTCATCCGAACATCCCTCGAAGCACCACAGACGCCCGCTGCATTCCCGTTTCACAGTCGGAGATTTGAGAATCGTGAGGTTCGCGGCAACTGCCTCGATGACTTCGGGGGGCAAAGTGGTGTCGTAGAAGGTATCGCGGAAAAGCGCGCTTTTTTCGCGCAGGCGATCATAGATTTGGCGCCAGCGTTCGGCCAACGCCTCGATATTCGCAAACTGGGCGGCATACCAGGGGATGTGATACTTGGTGTCGGGACAGCACGGTTCCCCGACGCATGGCTTCGGCTCCGGTGTCCCCTCCGGATCGTCGCCGAACCGGAGTTCGGTGTTTGGCACGTACCAGGCAAACATGAGGCGGATGGTTCTACTCTCACCCGGCTTGAGATCGAACGGGACAAATATCGAAGCACCCGGTGCTTTCCCCTCAACCGGTGGAACCGCCACCGCCTGATGCTCTGAGATCCGCTTCCACGTCATGGTGACCGAGTCCCACCATCCGCCGCGGAACCAGCAATGATCGATTACGGCGGTCTCGTCGTTGACAAAGGCCGCGAACTCGCCGCCGTCCTGTGGACGTTCGGGAGTTCCCGTCTGAGCAAGGACGAACCCGTTCTTGAAGGCGCGGACGTAGTCGCCCGTCTTCCCCACGGCCATGAAATTCTTAGCGTTATACGAGAAGAGAAGTGAAAGATCGCGGTCGGACGTGTTCTCGAACCTGTATTCGAACCCTCCGACCGGAAGACTCGAACTGTCCGCGTCGCCGGGAATGAAGGGACTCCAGCCGGTCAGTTCGACGCGCATCGGGACATCCGGGTCGGTCAAGCGCACCCGGGCAAAGGGGAACCGGGCCTCAAATTCCGCCTGCTGGAAGCGCGGAAAGCCGTAAGTTGTACCGCCCGCGCCGTTTCCCGTGCCCCGGAGCCCGAAGATCTTCCATTCGGGTACCGGGCCTTCGAGGATTTTCACGCCGTTGGGCAGGCCCTTGATGGAGACAGCCGCGAAGGTGCAGGGCTCGTTGAACACTTCCGGCTTGTTTCGAACCGAGAAGTGAGAGAAAGCCCCGGTGCCTTCGAGGCAGATCATGCCGGCGCCGATGCCGCCGATCGGGAAGGCAACGCGATTGAGGTGAAGCGAGCGGTAAGGACCGTTGAATTCTCGCTTTCCGGCCTTTTCCCGGAGTTGGTCCGGACTGGCCCCCATCATGTATGAACCCGACACGGCTCCAGACACCGCACCCGACATCTTGAGGAAATCTCGCCTGACGAATCTCATAACCGGGGATTCTAGACCAGTCGGGCATGCACGCAAAGGAGAACCCGCTTACTCCGCTGGAAAGCGCTGCGAGGGTGTTGAAAAAGGTGGGAGAGCGCGTCCGACTGGCGGTTGATTGACATTTTTCAACGCCGAAGGCGTTGCGTAGCAAAGCCCGGGGTTGCCCGCGTTTTCTGCGGGAAACCCCGGGTTGACACCGGGAAAGATACAACCCTGAAAGGGTTGCGTAGTGCGGTACGCAACCCTTTCAGGGTTGATCCCCATACCGGCCCCCGACCCAGGGTTTCCCGCACACAACGCGGGCAACCCTTGGGCTTTGCTACGTGACCCCGTTGGGGTCATTCGGCAATCCCCTCCGGGGATATGACACACAAGTCCCACATTTTCAAAACCCTCGCAGCGCTTTTCAGCGGAGTAAGCGGGTTCAACGGGATTTCGCTTGACGCCTTATGCCGGTTGAGGAAGAGGTCCTGCTGTTCAGGCTGCCGGGGTAAACCCCAGCACAACGTCGAAGCGGGCCGACAACTCGCCGATACGCGAACCCTCCAGGGGTCGGAAATCAACGATGACCGATTCACGAGCCTTCGCGTCACGAATTGCGTTGAGGACGAAGTCTCGCTCGTTTCCGGGCGATCCTTTTACGTAACACTGCGTTGTAAAGGGGTCCTGTCCCTTGACTTTAACCTTGAAGTGAATGTGACCCGCAGACCGAGGCACATACGGTACCGGTTTTATCGTCCGAAAGTAGTACTCTCCTTTCGAACCGGTCTGGAAACGGCCGAAACCCTGAAAATTGCTGTCCCGCTTCCCTTCGCGTGGATCCGCGGTGTGCAGGTAAATTCCGTTGGCATCGACTTGCCAAATCTCAACCACTGCATTCCTTATCGGTTGCCCGTGCCGGTCCAGGATCCGGCCCCTCAGATGTGTGACTGTTCCCACCGCAGGGCGCGTCGCATCGCTGACGAGGAGCAGGTCGTTGTCGGCGTCAAGAGGCAGCCTGTCCGGGTAGAACGGGCCTTCGGTCTGTCGGGGCGTCAGAGTCAGTTCCTCGGCGAAAACTCCCGGTGTCCATAACGCGGTGGCTCCGAGAACGCCAGCGGCTCCGACGTGACGAAGGAAAAGACGACGCGAGTGAAGCAGGTGGTTCTTGTCCATACCGGTGTCCCCTTCCAACGCTTTCGTGCGTTTCAGTCTTGCCTGCTATCAGAGACGCCGATCGAAGAACCGAAGTTTCCGAGCACCTAAGACCGAAGGACCTGAAGCAGTTCTATGAGCCGGCCTCCGGGGCGAGCATCCCGCCATTGATCCGGCAGCAGGTTTTCGGGCACGATGGGAGTACACCACTGCCTTAACAGAGAATGTCACAGTAAGAAAGCAAATCGCTAGATGCAGGAGGGACGTATGTCCAGATTGCTGATAGTGCTCGGCGTATCCCTGGCTCTCGCCTCGAGTTTCGTCTCCGCTCAGATGGGGGTCATGCCGACCAAAACCGTCAAAGAGTACACGATCGAACAGTTCATGAACACGGAGGCGATCGGCGGCGGCGCCATCTCCCACGACGACCGCCTGATCCTGTACTCCTCGCGTCGAACCGGTATCTTTAACGCCTTTACCGTGCCTGTGACAGGCGGAGAGCCGACCCAGCTCACTGTCTCAAAAACCGACTCGGTGTTCGTTATTTCCTTCTTTCCCAAAGACAACCGCATACTTTACTCGTCCGACCGCGGCGGAAATGAAATCAGTCATATCTACGTCAGGGACGAAAACGGCCAGGTCAAAGACCTGACGCCCGACGAGAAGGCCAGGGCCGTATTCTTTGACTGGAGCCACGACGACAAGAGTTTCTTCTACGGATCTAACAGGAGAGATCCGAAGTACATGGATGTCTATGAGATGGACATCGCCGGCATGCAGCCGAAGATGGTCTACAAGAACGAGGCCGGCTACGACTTCGGGGCAGTCTCAAGCGACAAACGTTACCTGGCGCTGATCAAGCCGATCACCACCAGCAACACCGACATGTACCTTTTCGACACGAGCAACCAGCAGCTCAAACACCTGAGCCCACACAAGGGCGACGTTGTCTACTTTCCGGCCGGTTTCTCAGTCGATTCCAAGATCCTCTACTACCGGACCGATGAGGGCAGCGAATTCACGTATTTGAACCAGTACGATCTGGCAACCGGCAAGTCCCAGAAGGTGGAAGAAGCGAAATGGGACGTCATGTACGCGTACTTATCCAGGAACGGGAAGTACCGCGTCACGGCGGTGAACAATGACGCCCGGACCGAGATCCGGATATTCGACACAGAGAAAAAGAAGCTGATCGAACTCCCCGACGTCCCGAATGCTGATATCACGGGTGTCTCCATCTCGGACAGCGAGAAGCTGATGCTCTTCTACGTGAACGGCTCGCGTTCACCGAGCAACATCTACGTCTACGATTTCGCGACCGGGAAGTCCCGAAAACTGACTGACACGATGAATCCCGAAATACGGCCGGAGGACCTGGTCGACGCGACGGTCGTTCGCTACAAGTCGTTCGATGGGACGGAGATTCCCGCGCTTCTGTATAAGCCTCACCAGGCGAACGCGGGGCAGAAGGTGCCTGCATTGGTCTCGGTCCACGGAGGTCCGGGTGGCCAGTCGCGATTCGGCTACTCGCCCTTGAAACAGTACCTGGTCAATCACGGTTATGCGGTCATCGACGTCAATAACCGCGGCAGTTCCGGCTATGGGAAGACGTTCTACAAGGCTGATGATCAAAAGCACGGCAACGAGGACTTGAACGACTGCGTCGAGGCGAAAAAGCTCCTCGCCGAGACGGGCTGGGTCGATGACAAGCGAATCGGGATCATGGGCGGCAGTTACGGAGGCTACATGACCCTCGCAGGTCTCGCTTTCCGTCCTGAGGAATTCTCAGTCGGGGTCGACATTTTCGGCGTATCGAACTGGGTGCGGACGCTCAAGAGCACTCCGCCCTGGTGGACGAGCTTCCGGGAGGCGCTCTTCAAGGAACTGGGAAACCCGGAGACTCAGGAGCAATTCCTCAGGGACAAGTCTCCTCTCTTTCACGCCGACAAAATCGAGAAGCCCCTGATTGTCCTTCAAGGCGCCAACGACCCGCGCGTCCTGAAAGTGGAGTCGGACGAAATCGTGGCCGCGCTGAAGAAAAACAACGTGCCGGTTGAATATGTGGTCTTCCCTGACGAGGGACACGGCTTCCGCAAAAAGGAAAACGAGATCAACGGTTACGGCGCGATCTTGCGCTTTCTGGACCACTACCTCAAAGGTGAGTCCAAGGCGCAGTGATTTTCCGTGTCGTGTTGCGTCCAGAGGTGCGAAGCGCGTATAGCACGTCAACGGCCGGAGTCTGGCTCGGGATCCGATAGTTATGCAAGTGGAAGCAGTCCTCGAGACGTGTCTTTTTGCCTGAGATCTCCAAGCCGCGGAGCGGTTCTACGGCGACGTCCTGGGTCTTGAGCCTTTCTATCGCCGCGCTGACTCTCCTGTAGAAGATGAAGGGAAGCGGCATGGCAAGCGAAACCTTAGGGTTTGCAATCTGCTTTCGGTTCGTACCCGCTTGCTTCCGTACCGGCAGTGCCGGCCAGCCGGCACGGTTGTTGTCCACCTCAGCGGTTGGTTATCATTAAGAGCAAGCGGGGAACTCTGAAGGAGCCGTTGCCGACTGGCTGGATTTCGACGGCTCTCCTGACTGCAGCTGTGCGACTTTTCTCTCCCAACAGGTTGTTCTTGGCTTTTCAGATCAACTTGTCTGTTTAGTTCAACGACACCTCGCCGGAATCCACGCGTTCGCGATGGTCCAGGTTTTCGTTTGTCCGGAGGAGCGGTGCAGTCTTCAACAAAGATGAGTCCGCGGCGGCCGCCTGAATCCTCGTCTGATTCTCGATCTGACGGTCATTTGAGATTAGGCTCCTCCAGGGCGTTTCTGGTAGTGGCAGCTGTAACTCTCATTGTCCTGGGAGTAGCCGGCTCCGCCCTTTCTTCGAGATTCAAGATACCCGCCAGTGAGGCCCAATCGCGTCCTGGCGGCCTCGTTGGCAACTCCGCGTGCTCAGGTTGCCACGATTCCATCTACGAGAGTTACTCCCGAACCCCCATGGCTCGAAGCAGTGGTATCGTCGGCGAGGACTTTGTGGAGGGCTCTTTTCGGCACAAGGTATCTTCGATCCGGTACCGACTCTACAAAACGGGAGGCAAAGCGTTTTTCGGGTACGAGCGGCTCGAGCCACCCGCAATTCAAGGAAGCCAGCAAATAGACTACTTCGTCGGCTCAGGCAGAAGAGGCCGGAGTTACCTCTTCAGCGTCGATGGATTCCTCTACCAGTCCCCGGCCAGCTACTATTCTCAAATGCAACTCTGGGACATTTCGCCGGGATACGAATCGTATCAAGAGATGCCTTTCAATCGCGCGGTCGAACCGAGCTGTCTATATTGTCACGCGAGCCAAGTGCAACACGTCGAAGGCACACAAAACAAGTATGCCTCTCCGCCTTTTGCACACGGTGGTATCACGTGCGAACGTTGCCACGGACCGGGAGGCCGCCATGTGGAGGGCCTCGCCCCTATGATCAATCCCGTCCGGCTCTCGCCTGAACGCCGCGATTCGGTTTGCGCACAGTGCCATCTGACCGGCGAAGCTCGGATAAGTCAGCCCGGCAAGAACCTGGGCATGTTCAGACCCGGGGATCTACTTTCCGACTATGTGCTGTCATTCGTGTATGAGGGAAAGTCCCTCGCCGCGTACAAACCCATCAGTCACGTCGAGGCGATAGGGCAGAGCCAGTGCAAGCTCCGTTCCGGCGATAGTATGTCGTGCATGAGCTGCCACGACCCCCATTCTGTGCCGTCGCCGGAGGAGAGGACGTCATATTTTCGGCAAAAGTGCCTGACCTGCCATCTGGAGGGAAATCCGTCACCGGAACTCCAAACCCACTTTCAAAGAAACATCGATTGCAGTGGCTGTCACATGCCGCAAACTCAGGCTCTAAGCACGGGGCACACGACTCTGACCGATCATCGCATCCTGCGCCGCCCGTCCAGCAAGCCGCAGCATAATCGTGCGGCGAGGCTGCTGCAATTCGGCGCAAGTCAGAGTGATGAGAGAGGACTTGGTCTGGCCTATGGCGAGCTCTCCCTGCGTAATCCGGAGCCGCTCTATGTGTCGGAAGCCATGCGTCTTTTGAAGCGCGTTCTTCCCCGGCATCCCGACGACCCGAAGGTTCTAACGAGTCTGGCTTACCTCTGCCAGACGCGCGGCGAGACAGATGAAGCGGCCGCCCTATACCAAAAGGCACTCGAGACGGACCCTCATCAGATCGTAGCGGCGGTTAATCTCGGCGCGATATACGGCACCCGCGGGCAACTGCAGCAGGCATTGGAACTGTGGCAGAGAGCTTTGGCGAGCAATCCGGGCTTAAGTGAGGCCGGGATTAATGCCGCGAGGGTGTTTTGGGCTCGCGGGGACACCATACGCGCGAATGATCTCCTCAAAGAAGTTCTGCGCTTCAATCCAGACTCGCGGGCGGCTCAAGACATGTTACGCGAGATGACCCGAAACTGAGACGGTGAGTCGCTCTCGATCGCCTCTCAACGGGGATAAGAGCCCGGACACTGCCAGTATCAACAGTCGTCGCTGGCAAAAAAGCGAGGCGTTCTAGAAGATCATCGTGCGATCAGGATGGTTACCGTGTCAGATTCGAGATTCGAGCAGACGACATCGGCCTTGCCGTCGCTATTGAGATCGTCGAGGGCCATTCGCCAGGTGCCTCTCCCGGCGGGAAAGGGGGAGCCAGGCGCGGGAGAGAAGTCTCCGCGTCCGTCTCCGAGCATCACGGTAACGGAGGTGTTGGTGGCAAGAACGAGGTCCATTTTTGAGTCCTTGTCCATGTCCGCAATCGCGACCTGAAAGGCCCGGTCGGTGATTTCGATTGGAGAAGCCGGTGCGGCTTGAAATCCCTGCGCGCCTTTGTTCAACCAGACGGAAATTCGAGTGCTGTCGTCGTGGCTCACCACGAAATCGAGTCGAGTGTCGTTGTTCAAGTCGCCTGACGCGACGAAATAGCCTCGATCGCCTACTTTCAGGGGAGAAAAGCTGGACGGCGCAAAGTGGCCTCGGCCATCCCCGAGCAGAATCGAAACGTCACCGCCTTCCACGTTAGGCGCGAGCAGATCGCCACTTGCATCTCCATCGACATCGCCGATGGCCAAAGGGTACGGACTCCTTCCGACGCGGAACGGAGAGCCGTTAGCAGGTATGAAACGGCCCGTCCCGTCTCCGAGCAGCACAGAGACGTCGTCATCATCACTATTGACGGTGAGGAGGTCGAGTTTGCGGTCATTATTGACATCGTGGAAGACCAGGTCATGGGTGTGAGGATGGCCGCCCTTGGCCGAGGCGACGGGAGATTTCGGACCGGCCCCAAATCCACCCTTCCCGTCGCCCAGGAACAGAGTGATTAGATAGCTGTCGTGGTTTGCGATCCCGAGATCGAGATTCCCATCTTCGTTGAGATCGCCCAGAGCTATTCCCCCGGGATGGAAGCTAAGCCGAAGAGGCGATTTACCTGCCGGACCAAACCGCCCTTCTCCATCGTTGAGGAAGACGATGATGCTCCGTTCTTTGCCACTCGTTACGACGAGATCGGCATGCCGGTCGCCGTTCAGATCAGCGGTCCTGACATCGCCTGGACCCGGCACCGACAGCGGCGAACCAGGCGCGGGGACCAGCAGGGAAGGCGAGGACTGGCAGTTCGCAACACATGGCCATACCAGCAGGCCCACGGCCAGGCAGAAAATCCGACGAGACCTGCAAGCAATCGTGGTGTTCATCTGCAGATTAGGACACCGCCCGGTTCAGGAACGTTTAAAGCTATCTCGATTTCTGACTGGACGACCACACGCTGACTGCTCCGCTGTCCGCTGCCCGCTGCCTGCTGCCTGCTGGACTGATTCGGGCTCTTGACGGCATCCGATGACAATCCGCGCGTTTCGCAAAAAGCGCTTCGCTTGCGGTTGGTTCCGGCTCTTTACTCGCGCCTGAAGTTTCGATTAGAGTCGAGTTTTGGGACTTCAGATCACCTCCGAGTCCGTCATCCGAAATGCGCCTTAAGCTCTTATACCGATGGGTCCTCGACGCCGCCGGGTCGCTCCTTTCATCCGGACCACTGGTTCTCGTCAGCATTCTTCTTATTGTGCTCGGCATCTGGGCATTCGTTGGAATCACAGAGGGCGTGCTGGAAGCTGATACCCAGGAACTGGATGATCGGCTTCTCCTCGCCTTGCGAGAACCGGGCGATTCCGGCGACCCAATCGGCCCGGGCTGGCTGGAATTGGCCGCCCGAGAAATGACCTCGCTGGGAGGGACCGCCCTGCTCACCCTGATCACGCTGATTGTGGCCGGTTTCCTTTGGCTCCACGGTAAGCGCGCCATGCTCGTGCTGCTTCTGATATCAATCCTCGGCGGTGTTTTCCTGAGCTTCGGGTTGAAGGGTTTGATAGGGCGTCCACGCCCCTCAGCCGTCCCGCATCTGGCCGTGGTTTCGACCGCCAGTTTTCCGAGCGGTCATGCTTTCATGTCGGCCGTGGTTTATCTGACCCTGGGCAGCCTGCTTGCCGCCGTGCTTCCCCGCCGGGCCCTCAAGCTGTACGTTATTTTCGTATCGCTCACGTTAACGTTCCTGATAGGCATCAGCCGGGTATACCTGGGAGTCCACTATCCGACGGATGTCCTCGCCGGGTGGACGGGAGGACTCGTCTGGGCTCTCACCTGCTGGGTGGTCGCCCGCTGGCTGCAGAGGCGAGGCGCCGTCGAATCCGATAAGGGCAGCGACGAGGTAATGAGCACGGAAAGTCGGTAACTCTGGAGGAGAATCCTATGATCGTCACCCAGGAACAGAAGGCAACTCAATTCCGCTCGCTTCACGATGGCCCGAGCGCCTTCGTTATTCCCAATCCATGGGATGTCGGCTCCGCCCGCATTCTCGCCGGCCTTGGCTTCCAGGCATTGGCCACGTCGAGCGCCGCCTCCGCTACTGCCCTTGGTCGAAAGGATGGCGGGCTCGGGCGACCTGAGGCGCTCGCACATGCGCGCTCGATTGTCGATGCGACGAATTTGCCCGTCTCTGCGGATCTGGAAAACGGGTTTGGCGACGCGCCGGAAATCGTGGCAGAAACGATCCGGCTCGCAGCTGACGCGGGACTGGTTGGCTGCACTATCGAGGATGCGACGGGTAACCCGGGCAAGCCCCTGTACGATGTTCCCCTGGCTGTCGAAAGGATTGCGGCAGCCGCGGAAGCGGCACGCGCGCTCAAGTTTCCCTTTATCCTGACGGCACGGGCGCACAATTTCCTCTACGCTGCGCCGAGCCTCGACGACACGATCGGCCGCCTTCAGGCCTTCGAAAAAGCCGGAGCGGACGTGCTTTTTGCTCCAGGCTTGCCTGACCTTGCAGCCGTTCGCGCAGTCTGTGCAGCAGTGTCCAAGCCGGTCAACTTTATGGCGGGAATCAAAGGGAAATCATTTCCCGTGGACGAGCTCGTTGCCGCAGGAGTCAGGCGCATCAGCCTGGCGACTTCGCTGTATCGCGCGGCGATGACCGGCTTTCTCGAGGCGATAGGCGAGGTGAAAGACGCAGGCACGTTTGGTTTCCTCGACCGATGCGTGACGACGACCGAGCTGGTCAGACTGATGGGCGTTTGATTCGTCCTCCTGCATGCCGTGCCTGACCCGTTGGCCTGGCGGTCGGAAACGGAGCGTCGGGGGGGTGTGCGCGGATTGTCATCCGTAGGCAGCGGGCTGTGAGCCAGGCATAGCTCTCCCTTATTGACTGCGGCCCCCAAAGCAACTATTCTCCCCGCAAAAAGGGACCTCTTTCGAGGTTGAAGGTTCGTCCGAGCAGGGGGCTCGGAGGCAATGAGTGCGCAGCGAATCAGGAAGGCGATCAATATGAAATCAGGGAACGGCGTAGTGCGCATGCAGTATTCACTTCGGATATGGGCGATGCTCGTCGCGATGTTCAGTTCACCGTTGCTTATCGAGGCTGCCCCGCAAGCGGCGCCAGCACCCGACACCGGACGCGTGATGATCGTGCTTGACGCATCAGGCAGCATGTGGGCCCAGATCGCAGGCAAGACTAAAATCGAAATCGCGCGCGAGGCGTTGGCCGAGCTGTTACGCGGCTGGGACCCGAAGATAGAAGTCGGACTCATGGCCTATGGCCATCGGCGCAAGGCCGACTGCGCAGACATCGAGATCCTGGCCCCGGCCGCACCGGTGGACGCGGCACGGCTGACGAAGCTGGTCAACGCGATTCGGCCAAACGGCAAGACCCCGCTCTCGGCAGCCGTGCGACAGGCTGCGCAATCGCTGAAATTCGACAAGGATCGCGCGACCGTCATCCTCCTCAGCGATGGGATCGAGACCTGCGACGCAGACCCCTGCGAGGTCGCAGCCGAACTCGAGAAGCTCGGCGTGGGATTCACCACCCACGTCATCGGCTTCGACGTCCAGCGTCGGGACGAAGGCGGACTGCGCTGCCTGGCCAATGCAACGGGCGGCCGGTACTTCAGCGCGAACGATGCGGCGGCGCTGCGTGACTCGCTGCGCGCCGCCAAGACCGAAGTGACTGCCAAACCGGCACCGGCGCCGAGGCCGGCACCGGCTGCCACTACTCCGCCGCCCAATGCCTCGCTGACCGCGCCTCCTTCGGTGACGGCAGGGATGCCCCTCTCGGTCGGATGGACCGGGCCCCACGGCAAAGACGATTACGTGGGCTTCGCCCAGCCGGGAAAAATGCAAACCGGCGGCAACTGGATCAAGACCGAGGCCGGAAATCCTCTACCCATGCGCGCGCCCGAGCGGCCCGGTCCTTACGAGCTGCTCTACATGCAGAATGATCCGTCGCGCCCGCTCGCCCGCCGAGCGATTGAGGTAACGCCCGCCCGGGCGACCTTGGAAGCAGTCGAGACGATCACGCTCGGGAGCACCGTGGACGTGCAATGGACCGGACCTAATGGTCCGCGGGACTACGTGACAGTCGTCAATCCCGAGGCCACGAACGACCAGTATGGTTCCTATGCGTACACGTCGAACGGCTCGCCCGCGAAAATCCGAGTCCCCGACAAACCCGGGACCTACGAGCTCCGCTACATTACGGGCTCCGCCCACGAAATGCTGGCTCGGCGCACGGTCATCGCCCTGCCGGCGGAGACCTCCATTGACGCTCCGGCATCAGCCCCGGCCGGTTCGAAGATCAAGGTCCGCTGGAGTGGTCCGAATAATCAGGGCGACTACCTGACGGTCGTAAAACCCGAAGCAAGCAATGAGGCGTATCTAAGCTACTTTTATACCGAACGAACGACGCCCGAGGGCGGGTCGCTCGAGCTACCGATTCAGGTTGGCGATTACGAGATCCGCTATGTCAGCGGACAGTCCAAGCAGATCCTCGCACGCAAGCCCATCACTACCAACTCGATAGGTGCGACGCTCGACGCACCTGCAGAGGCGCCCGCCGGATCCACCGTCACCGTCCGCTGGACGGGTCCGAACTATGACAATGACTACATCACGGTCGTAGCCCCGAATGCTCCGAAAGACGCCTACCTGAAGTATTTCTACACGAGCCGCACGTCTCCGACGCCGGGCCGATTGGAGCTTCCGATCCTGGCGGGCACCTATGAGCTGCGCTACGTGGCGGGCCAGAACAAAGACGTCCTGGCGCGGCGCCCGATCAAGACGCTTCCGCTGTCCGTCAGCCTGCAGGCACCCGACAGCGCGCCGGCGGGCGGTTCGCTGAAGGTGAGCTGGACCGGACCGAATTACGACGGAGATTACATCACGATAGTCGAAGCCGGCGCCTCAAACGAGGCATACGGCAGCTACTTCAACACGAAGAACACGCCGCCCAATCAGGGTTCGTTGAAATTGCCGGCGAAGCCGGGTGCGGCTTACGAAATCCGCTACGTCGCCGGGCAAGGCAAGGAGATCCTCGCCCGGCGGAAGGTCCAGGTGGTACCGGGATCCTAGATTTGCTTCTTGCGTATTCGACCGGCGAGTCCCCAACGGAGGGCGAGATCGAATGGAGCCGCGCACGACAGCGAGAGAAGCGAGCGAGAGTAAGCGGACCACCTGACTCGCTCCACTGCTTCGTGTTTAAATGTGTCGACTTAGCGAATGATTGGTGGTCCGCTTACTCTCGCTCACTGCCGTTCGCTTTCGTGCGCGGCTCCATTCGATCTCGCCCTCCGCTCGACATAAGCCCACAACAAGTCCGTCAATACCTCCAGGCCGCACGCACTTTTCCTCGGGTCAGGTGACGATCCGCGCAAATCCCCCAAAA
>CAYQYP010000102.1:0-13279 GCA_964421755.1 uncultured Acidobacteriota bacterium | reverse complement strand
GCCCAGCCACCCGGAAAACTATGTAAAATAGAATCAAGACCTTCTGACCGCCCCTGACTGCCCACTATGGACGCTGAACAAAAAAGACTGGCCGAGGAGTTGTTCTTCTCCGGACCCAAGAAGACGAGCTTCGCCAAGCTCCTGTATTTCGGTTTCTTTGATGACCGCCGAGTTATTCCGTATCCCACGCCGCCCGAGGCTGAAAAAGAGCAGCTCCCCGCTTTTCTCTCCCGGCTCGAGTCGTTCATCAGCGCCGAAGTTGACCCCGACGCAATTGACAGGAATGCGACGATTCCCGACCGTGTGATCTGCGGCCTCGGGGACATGGGCCTGCTCGGGATGACGATCCCCAGGGAATACGGTGGGCTGAGCATGTCGCAATACGCCTACTGCCGTTCCATGGAGCTGTTGGCGCGCTCGTGTGCTTCATCTGCGTTGTTTGTCAACGCTCACCAAAGCATTGGCCTGAAAGCGCTTGTTCTGTACGGCACCGAAGAGCAGAAGAGGAAGTGGCTCCCGGACCTCGCAACTGGAAGGAAGATAGGCGCCTTCTCGCTGACCGAGCCGAACGCGGGGTCGGATGTCGCAAATATCCAGACGCGGGCGGTCTTCGATCCGGACCGGCGGACTTATCGCATCACGGGTCGGAAACAGTGGACGACCAACGGCTCCATCGCGCATGTCTTGACGGTCATGGCGAAGACCGAGGTGGACACTCCGGAGGGCAAGCAGCAGAAAGTGACCGCGTTCATCGTCACCCCGGATATGCCAGGTTTTCGCGTCCTGGCTCCAGCCCTGGAGAAAGTGGGAATGCGGGGGACAAAGACGGCCAATCTCGGGTTCGAAAACCTCGAGGTGCCGGCCGAAAACGTACTCGGCCCACTGGGCGGTGGTCTGAGACTGTGCCTGACCGTTCTGGACTACGGACGCACGACTTTCGGCGCCACCTGTACGGGGGCCGCAAAATTCGCCGTCGAGCAGGCGATCCGGCACGCCCGGAGCAGGGAACAGTTCAAGCGACCTATCGCCTCTTTCGGACTGGTCAAGCAGAAGATCGCCAACATGGCCGCCCTCGCCTACGCGATGGACGCAACCACCTACATGACCGCCGGGATGATCGACGAGGATGCCGAAGACTTCATGCTCGAGGCCGCGATCCTTAAGGTATTCACCAGTGACGCCCTGTGGACAATCCTCTACGACACGATGCAGATCTACGGTGGACGGTCATTCTTCACCGACCAGCCGTTTGAGCGAATGATGCGGGATGCGCGCCTCAACATGATCGGGGAAGGATCCAACGAGGTGATGCGTGCGTTCATCGGGGCCGTCGGGATGCGGGACGTCGGCGTCGGCGTTCAGGATGCCATGACTGCCTTGAGGCGGCCGATCAGGAATGCGCGCCTCCTCTACCAGTTCCTGGTCGCTAATTCCCGGAGGCTGCGCCGGCCCAGGATTCGGGTCAGGTCGCCGCTGCTCCATGCGGAGGCGAACGAGCTCGGCCGTCGCGTCAAGAATTTCGGAATGGCCATCCCGAGGTTGCTGGTGAAGTACCAGGAAGACATCGTCGAAAAGCAGCTGTTGCTCGACCGCATTGCGACAAGCGCGATTGCGCTTTATACGACAACGGCGGTCATTTCCAGGTTGGACAGCCAGATCGCAGCTGCAGCGGACGTTGAAACGGTCGGTGACGACCTGGCTGCGGGGAAGCTCTACTGCCGCCAGGCCTTGGCGACCATCGACTCATGTCTGGGCAGTCTGTTTCGGAACCTGGATGGCCAGGTGGAGGCGGTAGCCGACCGCCTGACAAGAGGAGTTTCGGGGGAGTTTCGGGGACATAATACTTAATTCCCTCCCCGCAAGCGCGCTCTCCGCGTAGGCAAAGGAATTAAGTTTTGTGTCCCCGAAACTCTTCCCCGAGACTCTCATGCTCAAGCGAGGACTAATGGGGGAAGGTATACCAATCGAACAGCAAGCCGACGTCACGCTCAGGGAACTGAGCGAGGAGATTGCCCGCCAGGAGGCAGTGATCCGCCAGGGAGGCGGCGAGGCAGGCCGGGAGCGGCAGCGTCGGCTGGGCCGCCTGACCGCACGCGAGCGGTTGGAGCGCCTGCTGGACCGCGATTCTGGGTTCCTTGAGCTGGGCCTCTGGGCAGCCCATGAAATGTACCGGGACTGGGGGAACCTCCCGGCCGCCGGGCTCATCGCCGGAATTGGTCGAGTGGAGGGCCGGGATGTCATGGTGGTGGCCCACGACGCCACGGTAAAGGCGGGCGCGATGTTCCCCCAGTCGATCAAGAAGATGCTGCGGGCTCAGCGCATCGCCTTCGAGTGCCGGCTCCCCATCGTCTATCTCGTTGACTCGTCAGGCGTTTTTCTCCCTCTGCAGGATGAGATCTTCCCGGACGAGGACGATTTCGGGCGCATATTCCGAAACAACTCCGTTCTTTCCGCCGCGGGAGTCCCCCAAATCGCTGCCGTGATGGGGAACTGCATCGCGGGCGGCGCTTACCTGCCGGTCCTATGCGACAAGCTCCTGATGACTGAGGGCAGCGGCCTTTACCTGGCCGGCCCGGCTTTGGTCAAAGCCGCGATCGGCCAGGAGGCCAGTACCGAGGAGTTGGGCGGTGCCCGCATGCATGCCGAAATCAGCGGGACTGTCGACTTTCGTGAGCCGGACGACGAACGATGCCTCGAGCGCATTCGGAAGCTTGTCAGCCTGCTCGAAAGCGCGGGTACAGCGCGG
Organism: uncultured Acidobacteriota bacterium; assembly: GCA_964421755.1. Taxonomy (GTDB): domain Bacteria; phylum Acidobacteriota; class UBA6911; order RPQK01; family RPQK01; genus CAVUUN01. The sequence continues at coordinate 10,533 of CAYQYP010000102.1, read as the reverse complement.
CAGCCGGTCGAACTCCAAGCCCCTGACCGTGATCCAGGTAGTCTGTACGAGCTGGTCAGCGCAGATGGCCGCAAGGAGTACGATGTTCACGAGTTGCTCGCGGCTGTTGTGGATAGGAACTCCTTCGAGGAGTACAAAGCCGGCTATGGCCAGACGCTTGTCGTCGGATATGCGCGTGTTGGCGGGATCCCTGTCGGCATCGTGGCCAACCAGCGGATCAGGGTCCGGACGGCCCGCGGAGGGATAGAAATTGGCGGCGTCATCTACACGGAAAGCGCCGATAAGGCCGCGCGGTTCGTCATGGACTGCAACCAGGCTCGGGTCCCGATCGTGTTCTTTCAGGACGTGGTCGGCTTCATGGTCGGCCGGGAAGCAGAGCAGTCGGGCATTATCCGCGCCGGTGCCAAGCTCGTGAATGCGGTCAGCAATTCGATCGTCCCGAAAATAACGGTAGTGGTTGGGAACTCTTTTGGCGCAGGCAACTACGCTCTCTGCGGGAAGGCTTACGACCCGAATTTTATCGTCGCCTGGCCTGGTGCGCACTATGCGGTTATGGGCGCCGAGCAGGCGGCACAAACCTTGATGACCATCATGAGCAAGAGCGGGAACTCGGCGGCGGACGATGCCTCCCGGCTCTACGAACAGGTCAAGAACCACTATAAGGAACAGATGGATATTCGCTACGGCGCCGCCCGCGGCTGGGTGGATGCCATCATTCAGCCGCACGAAACCAGGCACGTGTTGGCACGTTTGCTTGGTATTGTGGCGCAGGCCCCGCCCCGGGCGACGACATTTCATACCGGGGTGCTGCAAACATGAGGGGAAAGCAGGAAGGGCAAAAAACGATTACGATTACGAGAGAGGCGCAGGCAATTTCCTGCTTCTAGTCCCCTTCCTGCTCGTACTCGTACTCGTAATCGGTTTTTGCCGAGCTTCTCTGCCCTAGTGAAGAACTGCCTCCAATGAAACAGTTGCTCAAAATCGCGAATGCACAGGCTTTCTGGGGAGATCGAAACGACGCTGCCGCGGACCTGGTTCAGCAGGTGCCTGGTCTGGATGCCCTGACTCTCGACTACCTGGCCGAAGTCTCGATGTCCATCCTCGCGATTCAGCGCCAAAAGGATCCAACTGCCGGCTATGCCCGGGACTTCCTCGATGTCGTGCGTTCTCTGGTCCCCGTTCTTCGATCCGAGAAACGGCCTCGGATTGTCGCAAATGCAGGGGGCCTGAATCCCCGTGAATGCGCGTCGCAGGTTCGGACGATCTTGCGCGAGAATGACTGCGGACACCTGCGAGTGGCTATCGTCTGGGGAGACGACGTGCTCGCTGAGCTGGTCGATTGCCCGGAATGCCCCGATTTCTGCCATCTTGAGAGTGGGACCTCGCTCGCACAGTATCGCAATCGACTGATCACCGCGAACGCCTACCTGGGTGCCGACCAGTTAGCCGCCGCGATTCGAGAGGGCGCTGATATCGTGATCACGGGCCGTGTGGCAGATCCGAGTCTCTGCGTGGCCCCATGTCTGGCGATCTTCGGGTGGACCCCGGACGATTGGAACCGGTTGGCCGGCGCCACAGTTGCCGGCCACCTCATCGAATGCGGGACTCAGGCCACAGGCGGGATTTCCACGAATTGGCTCGATCTGCCGGAGGTCGAAAACGTGGGCTATCCCGTTGCCGAAATGCGGTCTGACGGCAGCTGCGTGATCACAAAGTCCCCCGAAACGGGCGGACGGATTACCGAGGAGATCATTAAGGAGCAGCTGCTTTACGAAATCGGCGACCCGTCATGTTATCGGAGTCCCGATTGCACGGTTTCGTTCCTGGGCCTCGAGGTGCATGAGGCCGGGCGGGACAGGGTCGAAGTGATTGGAGCAGAGGGCAGGCCACCGTCAGGCAAGTACAAAGTCAGCGCCACCTACCTGGACGGGTACAAAGCGGAAGGGACACTGACGATCGTGGGTCATCGGGCGGTGGACAAGGCCCGCCGCGCGGGTGAGGTGATCCTGAAGCGCTTGGAAAACCGAGGCTTTCGCCCGGAAAGAACATGCGTGGAGGTTCTTGGCGCCGGGGATACCGCTCCTGGCGTTCTCGCCGCGCGCACGGATCTCACCGAGTGCGTTCTGCGGGTGGCGGTCGCCGACCAGGACCGCGGCGTCCTGGAACAGTTCGCGCGAGAATTCGCTCCTCTGGTGACGGCCGGGCCCCAGGGGACCACCGGCTACACGTCCGGCCGGCCTCCGATCAGGCAGGTGTTCGGCTATTGGCCCTGTCTGATCGATCAGGCGCTCGTCCATCCGCAGATGGAGATAGTGGAGGTCGGATGAGTCGTGCGAAGACTACAGTTCCTTTGAGATCACTGGCTCACGCCCGAAGCGGCGACAAGGGTTCCAGCGCGAATATAGGCGTTCTCGCCTATACGGGGGAAGGATACGAGTTCCTCAAGGGGTTCTTGACCGAAGCCCGTCTTGTCGACTACTTCGGCCCCCTGGGACCGGAGCGGATCGTCAGGTACGAATTGCCGAAACTTCGCGCGTTCAACTTTGTGCTGTTCGGTGTTCTGGCCGGGGGAGGCAGTCGGTCGCTCCGGACCGACGCTCAGGGTAAGGCACTCGCTGCCGTCCTGCTCGAAATGCCGGTCGAAGTGCCGAGTGAATTGCTACAAGAAGTGAAGAGCTAGCGGCCGTCGTGCATCCGATCAAACGCCATCCGATCGGTCGGATCCGTCGGATCGGTCGGATCCGTCCGATCAGAGAAGCGCGCATCACGCAGCCCAGGAGACACACATGCCATCGATTGAAACCCGCACCCCCGAAAAGGGCGTCGCCGTCATCACGTTCAATCGCCCCGAGAAACGCAACGCTCTTAACCTCGACATGATGGAGCAGCTGTGTGAGATTCTCGACGGTCTGCAGAGCCAGTCCGATGCCAGGGTTGTCATCCTGACAGGAGCCGGTCCTGCCTTCTGCTCTGGGCTTGACCTGTCTGAAGCGACCGATCCCGACAAAGTCGAGCAATCGGCCTCGCTTCTGGCTCGAACCCTCCGGACGGTGTGGAATTGCCGGCTGGTCACGATTGCGGCCGTTCACGGAGCCGCGATGGCCGGCGGCGGCGGCGTGGCCTCGGCCTGCGACATCGTGGTGGCTGCAGCCGGTACGCGCTGGGGTTTCCCGGAGGTCAGGCGGGGCCTCGTCCCGGCCTTGATCGCTGCTGTGATGGGACGCCACATGGGACAACACGACTTGCGGGAGCTGCTGCTGATCGGCGAAACCGAGGACACGGAGCGAATTCGGCAAATGGGGCTCGTGAATCACGTGGTGGGTCCCGATGAACTGATGCCGAAAGCGCTCGACCTTGCGCGCAAATGCCTGCTCGGCGCACCGGCGACGCAGGCGAAGGCCAAGCAGCTGTTCGATCAGATGTTTGGCATCTCGATCGAACAGCAGCTCGAAATGGCGATGGCAGCGCACGTAGAGGTGCGCAGCTCACCCGAGGCCCGCGAGGGTGTCCGCGCCTTCCTCGAGAAGAGAAAACCGGAGTGGGTGGAGTAGGAGGGCGGAGTGTATTCACCACCAAGTCACTAAAAAGCATTTCCACCAAAAAGCGTTTCACCAAAAGGCCGCGCTGTCGTACTGTGAGCGCGGCCTTTTGGTGAAACGCTTTTTGGTGGAAATGCTTTTTAGTGACTTGGTGGTGAATCAGCTCCTACCTCTTCCACCGGCAGCCCGTTCCTGAACCGGATGAAAACGCCTGGCACGGGCCGGATTCGAGCGCCGGGCACCAGAATCCCGACCATATTCAGCGGATCGGCGGCCGAGATTTTTATTACCTCGTCTGATGCCTCGGCCTGCCGAATAGCCCGCATGGCCTCGACCGCTTCCGGGAGGGCAAACTGCTCACCCGTAAAGCCTGCCACGAACCGACCGCCCCGGATCTCACCCCTTGCCTCCAAGGTCCGGTACACGCGAAGGAGTTCGCGCCAGGGTGGCGCCAGTGATTCCCGCGCCAGAAGGTCCCGCATCACCACGCCCCACCGCCGAAGCAACTGGCGTGCAAAAAGCTCTACGCCGGGTGCCGCGTGGGGAATTTCGGGGATATGATTCTTAATTCCCGACCCGTTCCCGCCGCTCGACCCGGCAGCACTGGAATTAAGTTTCGTGTCCCCGAAATGCCCGAAATTTCGTCGCAGCAGGGTCCAGCGGCCGAGACCCGGGCCCCGAGGTATTTTTTTGCGCCTCTTCAGGAAGGAAGGCGTGGCAAGGCGCCTCTTCGGCTCGATGAGACTGCGCAGGTTGTCAAACCCGTCGGAAGTGACCAGCCCCGCCGTCACCAACTCCCAAAGCCCCTGCTCGACCTCCATGGGCAGTTTGCCGGTCGCCTCCACCAGTTCGGTCACGAAGCAGGCGCCGACCTGTTGCAGGGCCGCAAGGACCTCCTGCGCCTTGGACGAGACATGGTCTTCAACCCGGAAGTCAGGGTCCTTGAGATCTTCGCGGACCCACAGGGCAAAAGAGCGAAACTCCTGCCTGGTGAAAAACGTTATCGGTGCGAGACGAGTGGGCACGACTTGGACGCGCCTGGCGCTGTCTTCTCCCCAATTGCCGTTTTCCAGCGAGGATGGAAGGCTAATCCGACCCCAGGTAAACTGCCCCGAGAGGCACAGGGAGTCGAGCATGGACGGGTCATAGTCAGTGACTCGAAGCGGCAGGATTGATTGTTCCCACGCGACCGCGGGGGCTTCAAATCCCTGAAGCTGCGTGAGGACCATGCCAAGCCCGCGCTCGTCAAACACCCCCGATCCCGGCGACACGCGCTGCCATCGGAAGAGAAAACGCATGTAGTCGGCTGTCGACACCGCCTCAATTTGTTTTCGCAGCCGTCCCAGAGTGAGGCGATGAATCCTCGCCAGTATCCGCCGATTGCACCACTCCAGGTCCCGCATACCCGGGCGAAATGAGCCGCGGAGGATTTGCCCCTGCGCCTCGAGCCCAAGCAGGGCGGATTCGATTCGCGTCTGGTCAAGCGCCAGAGTCCCCGCCAGTTCCACGATCGTGCGCGGTCCCGAGCAGTCCATTCGACTGCGAACCAGCTCCACGACGGCATCCTCGCTGGAAACTTCCTTGTCTCGGTCCCAGGCGACGTCGCGCAGCCACTCGAGTGTCGGGTCCGGATGTGAACTGGATGCGCTATCGAACGTAAGGTGAACATCATCCGACTGGTAGGCCCGTCTCACGAGCCACGCTCGCTCCGGTGCAACCCAGAATTGCCCGCCCTTGTGCTCAAACGAACAGCTCCGGCGCCTCCCGACCAGCTCTTCCAGGAACCCGGGGTGCGCAGCTGCTTCCTGCTCGGTCACCACGACCAGCGTCAGAAGAGCATCGTGCAGCTCCTCCGCATCCCGAATGACCGGCCAGCTCTCCTCGGCGACTTCGCGAATGGCGTCCGGATCGAGCGCGGCCAGATCCGAGCCGTCCTGAGGTAATCCGCGCCGGGTCTGGACGGCGCGTGCGCGGCGTTCCTCGAGGGGAGCGTCGTCGAGAAAAGTATAAGCGGGCGAGTTGAGGATCTCATGCGTGAAAGGAGATGGCTCGCGCGTGTCAACTGCCAGGCACTTGATCCGCCCGGTTTCGATACCTTCCAGGACCTTGAGGAGGCCGTCGAGATCGGTCGCTTCAGTCAGGCAATCCCTCAGAGTTTCCTCGACCAGCGGGTGATCGGGCACTTCGATGTCCCCCTGGATGTTTTCCAGGCAGGCCGCCTGCTGTGGAAAGACGGATGCCAGGAGATCGTCGGAGACCATCCGTTGCAGCGCGGGCGGGACTTTTCGTCCGCCTCGAAAACGCGGGACAGCCAGCGCCCTCGTCGCATCCCAGCGCCATCGGGTGGGGAAGAGGGGAGTCCCGAACAGCGCCTGGACGAGCAGGTCCCTGGCCGTACGGGTCGTGACGAACGAGAAGACGGCTTCAAGTGGGAAGCTGTGTTGATCGCTCAGCGAGATGAGGATCCCGTTTTCGTTGGCGGCCGCCTGAAGCTCGAAATTGAACGAACGGCAGAACCTCTTGCGCAAGGCCAGTCCCCACGCCTTGTTGATGCGATTCCCGAAGGGCGCATGCAGAATGAGCTGCATCCCGCCACCCTCGTCAAAGAATCGTTCGGCGATGATGCACTGCTGACTGGGAACAGCACCCAGGGCCTGCGTTCCGGCCACGACATACTCGACTGCCTGTTCGGCTGCAGGGCGGGTCAAGCCGCACTCGGTCATCATCCAGGCAACCGGGTCCTCCGCGTGGTCCGTCAGGCTGCCGCGGTGCGCCGAGCCGGGTTTCGTCGACGGCTGCGCCTCCCCGGCCGGCGCGAGCGCTAGCTCGGCCATTCGTATCCGCAGATCCGATAGGGCTTCGGACAGTTCCGCCGTTCGGCCCGGCGCCTCACCGAGCCAAAACGGGATGTCGGGTGCCGCGCCATGCGCGTCCTCGACACGGACCACACCGCTTTCGATCTTTCGGATTCGCCATGATGTGTTGCCGAGCAGGAAGACGTCGCCTCGCATACTTTCCGTGGCGAAATCCTCGTCAACAGTCCCGATGACGATGTCTTCCGGTTCCATCCGGACCAGGAAGGAAGCATTTTCGGGGATTGCTCCGCCCGAGGTGACCGCGGCAAGACGGGCGTTTCGACGCCCTTTGACCGTCTTGTTGACTTTATCGCGGTGCAGGAAGGCGCCACGCCTACCCTGGCTGGTGCTGATCCCCTGGGAGAGCATGGTGATGATTCGGTCGAAATCCTCCCGTGCCAGGTCCGCGTAAGGCGCGGCCTGTTTTACCGTGTGATACAAGGCGTCCTCGTGCCATTCTTCGGCCGCGGCCGCCGCGATGATTTGTTGCGCGAGGATGTCCAGAGGAGCACGAGGAATTACGATCCGGTCCAATTGGCCGAGCCGGATGGACCGGACGAGAGCCGCACATTCGATCACCTCGTCCCGGGTGGTGGCGAAAATCCGGCCCTTCGGGACCGCGCCCTTCCAATGGCCGGATCGGCCTATGCGTTGGAGGGCAAGCGAGATCGACCGGGTGGACCCGAGCTGGCAGACCAGGTCCACGTGGCCGATATCCAGGCCCAGCTCGAGAGATGCGGTGGCAACGACCGCCTTCAGCTCGCCCCGCTTCAGACGTAGTTCAGTCCTCAGGCGAACTTCCCGGGCGAGGCTTCCGTGGTGAGTCGCTACGTTTTCCGAACCGAGCCGCTCGGCGAGCTGGTGGGTGGCGCGTTCCGCGTGGCGCCTTGTGTTCACGAAGACCAGAGTCGCACGGTGATGTTCGATGAGTTCGGCCAGGCGGTCATAAACCTCGTCCCACATTTCTTTGCTCGCGACCGCGCTGAGCTCGTCTCTGGGCACCTCGACCTCCAGGTCCATTTGCCGGCGATGTCCAATGTTGACGATCTCCACCTTGCGGTCCGCGCCGCCCAGAAAGCGCGCCACCTCCTCGATCGGCTTTTGGGTGGCCGAGAGGCCGATGCGCTGAATCGGGCGTCCGGTCAACGCCTCCAGCCGCTCGAGAGAGAGGGCGAGGTGTGATCCACGCTTGTCTCTGGCGAGCGCGTGGATTTCGTCGACGATCACGGTCGAAACGTCGCGCAGCATCTCGCGGCCCCCGTCGCTCGTCAGAAGGATGAACAGCGACTCGGGAGTGGTGACGAGGATGTGGGGCGGGCGCTGCGCCATCCGCCGTCGTTCGGTCTGTGTCGTGTCGCCGGTTCGGACAAGCGGCCGGATCTCGGGCAGCTCCTGCCCCATGTCCAAGGCGACCCGGACAATCTGGCCCAGTGGTTCGAGAAGGTTCTTTTGAATATCGTTCGCCAGTGCTTTCAGCGGAGAGATGTACAAAACCTTTGTCTTGTCTTCCAGACAGCCGGCCGCAGCCTGGCAAACCAGCCGATCAATCGACCACAGAAACGCTGCAAGCGTTTTGCCTGACCCGGTCGGGGCCGCAATCAGGACGTGAGCCCCAGTGCGGATGGCCGGCCATCCGGTTTCCTGCGGCTCGCTCGGAGAACCGAACGACTGAGAAAACCATGACGCCACTGCCGGGTGGAAGTGCTCGAGGCGCATTAAGAGATTTTAGAACAGAACAGGGACTTGGAGTGTTTCGGAGCGCGGACGTCTCCTTCGGAGCGCGGACATCTTGTCTTGGAGCGCGGACATCTTGTCCGCACTGGGTTCGCGGACGTCCCGTCCGCGCGGCGGGCATCCTGCCCGCCGTTGCGGTTCCGGGTGGCGATGGCCTCCAGCGCCGTTGGCGCCGGGCGAGACGCCCGGCGCGCGGGCAAGATGCCCGCGATCCCAGTGCGGACGGGACGTCCGCGCTCCAAGACGGGACGTCCGCGCTCCGATTCCTAGCTTGCCGGGAGGCGCATTTCGATGACGAGGCCGCCGTCAGGCGCATTGGACGCGTGGATCGATCCGCCGTGCAGTCGAACCGCTCGTTCCGCAATGGCCAGTCCCAAGCCGATGCCACCCGACTGGCGGTCGCGCGCTTCTCCGACCCGATAGAACGACCGGAAAATCATATCCAGGCTTTGCTCCGGAACACCCGGCCCGTGGTCTCGTACCCGGACCAGCGCGGTCGTCCGGTTGTCCCGCTTCTCGGCAACAAGCGCCACGTCGACAACGGTGTTTTCGGCCGTATACCGCATCGCGTTGCGAATGACGTTTTCGATCGCGCTGCGGAGCAGATCGGGAGCACCCGTCACTATCAGCGGCGGGCTCGACCTTAGCTGAACGGAACGGTTCTGCGCGCTCGCTTCGAATTCCGCATCAGCCACGGTTTGACGCACCAGATCGGTTAGGTCCAACGCACTCATCCGGGCACCCATCTGGTTTTCCACCCGCGAGAGATAGAGGAGCTGTCCCACCATCTCGTTCATCCGCTCGGCCTCGAGCTGAATACGCTCGAGGTAATCCAACGCGTCCGGGCCCGCACGCTTGCGAGCCAGTTCCAGAGCGACGTTGAGGCGGGCGAGAGGCGAGCGCAATTCGTGGGAGATGTCCCCAAGCAGTCGACGCTGGGAATCGACCAGGCCCTGAATGCGAGCTGCCATGGCGTTGAAGTCTTCGGCCAGTTCCGAGAACTCGTCCCCCCTGCGTTCCAGCGTATCGGGGACCCGCGAGCCAAGGTTGCCAAGCGCGAGCTCGCGTGAGGCGTGCCGCAGCTGTCCGAGCGGCGAAGTCAGGTAGCGGGCGAGCCCGTAGCAAACCAGCCCACCGGTCAGGACAACGGCCAGAATGCGGATGGCCAAGTCGATCGGCTCCATCCGGGCGGCTAACACAGTGCGGGGCATGAGCCCCACAACCGCATACTGTTTCCCCCTGGCTGACGTCACCGATCGAGAGGCGAAAATGAAGCGGGGAGTCACGCCGAACTGCGGCTGGCCGGTCCGCAGTGTCCGGCGGGCCAACTGCCTTGCCGCAGCCGGAAACGAGGTGTCGTTCAGCGGCGTGATTCGCTCATCAAAGATTGCGATCCGAAGCCCCGCGGTTCTCTCCAATTCCGAGACGTAGCGATTGAGTGACTCCTCGCCCTGTTCCTCGAGCACCCGGGCGGAGTTCGCGGCATACAAGGAAAGGACGTGGTCCGCGAATTCTCTGGCTTTCTCAGGTCCCGCCGTTCCCCGGGTCGAGATCACTGAAACGACCAGCGCCCCGGCGACCAGCGCCATAGCCAGCCAGAACCAAAGGAAGATTTTCAGGAAAAGGCTATGCATTCGCCCGCTCAGGCCTCCGAAGAGGTGTACATGTAGCCGATGCCTCGAATCGACTGGATTCGGTCGCCGCCATCCGTCCTGGGGCCGAGCTTCCGGCGCAGGTTACTGACGTGCATATCGATGCTGCGATCGTAGGCAGTAAAGCTGCGACCGAGAACCTGCTTGACGAGCTCCTCCCGATCGATCGCCACGCCAAGGCGGGACAGGAAGATGACCAACAACTCGAACTCGACCGATGTCAGCTCCAGCAGTTTCCCGCCCTGCTTGACGCTGCGCGCAGCCGAGTCAACCACCACGTCTTCGTGCGCCAGCTTCTGTCGCTTTTCCTCGGAAGGACGGGAGCGTCGGAGGATCGCGTGGATTCGCGCTACAAGCTCGCGTGGGTTGAACGGTTTGGGCAGGTAGTCGTCTGCGCCCAACTCCAAACCCACGATACGGTCGACATCGTCCCCACGGGCCGTCAGCATGATGACCGGTGTCCGCCCCGCCGTTCGAATTCTTCGCAGGACGTCGAAACCGTTCAGGCGGGGTAGCATGACGTCAAGTACGACCAGCTGGAAGTCGCCCTGGATCGCCGTTTCGGCACCGTCGATTCCGTCCTGGCAGCAGGCGACTGAAAACCCCTCAGCTTGAAGGAATTCACCAACCAGGTCGCATAACTCCACGTCGTCATCGATGACCAGGATTTTTCGTTCCTCGGCCGACTGTTCCATGCGTTGGAGCAATTGTAAGCCCGTGGGGCTGCGCAGCGGGGTAAAGAAATGTAAGGCC
>CAYQYP010000101.1:0-24873 GCA_964421755.1 uncultured Acidobacteriota bacterium | reverse complement strand
TAAGGGCGTAAGGTCCTGATAATGTTGCCGTTCTTGCGCCTTTTCAGGGCTTGTCTCCGCCTCTACCTTAGACCCAGGGCTGCGCACAAAGCGCTTCGCCCTGGGCTAATATGTGCCGGCCTTTCAGGCCTTAAGAACTTTTTCGACACCCTCTGCCGGGCGCGGCTCCATTCGATTCCGCCTGACGCTCGTTGGGTTGCCTTGCTTGAACGGGACAGTCGGTCGTCAGTTGTCAGTCGTCAGTTGTCAGTCGGTTAGCCGGTCAGCTGGTCAGCTGGTCAGCTGGTCAGCCGGTCAGTGGTCAGTTTGCATCAGCTTCCGCGCGTAACGAAGCGCCGCAACGAGGCTTCGGGTCGACGCTTTTCCCTGGTAGGCGATGTCGAAGGCGGTCCCGTGGTCGACCGAGGTCCGGATTATGGGCAGTCCGAGCGTCACATTGACGCCCCCTTCGAAGTCGTAGAGTTTCAGCGGGATATGCCCCTGATCGTGGTACATGCAGATGATCGCGTCGAATCTCTTTCGACGGAGCGCCTGCAGAAAGACGGTATCGGGCGGTAACGGGCCCTCGATGTCCAGACCCCGGTCACGGGCCTCGCGAACGGCGGGAGCGATTTCGCGGTTTTCCTCGTCCCCGAAAATCCCCGCTTCGCCGGCGTGCGGATTCAGGCCGGCAACGGCAAGGCGCGGTTTGGCGATGAATCGCGACAAGGTCTCGTGCATGAGGAGAGCAAGCTCGATGACCCTGTCTCGCCGAACCAACCGGATTGCCTCCGCCAGTGACACGTGGGTGCTCACGAACGTGGTCGCGAGTTCATCAAGTGCCAGCATCATCGCAAAGCGCTCGACGCCACAAAGTGAAGCAATCAACTCTGTATGGCCGATGAACTGCGGATCTGACAGCCGCGTCGCTTCCTTGTTCATCGGCAATGTGACGACCGCCTCCACGCGACGGGCCAGGGCGGCTTTCGTGGCTTCGACCACGTAATGTCGCGCAGCGGCGCCTGATGCAGCGGACACCTTCCCAATTGCAAAATCCCCACGGTTCAGGCGGGCAAAATCGAGCACATTCAGCTGGCCCGCCGCAGCCTCACGGGGGTCCCGGACCGCGCGCAACGGCACCGACAGCCCGAGCGTCTCGGCGCAGTACTGAAGGACAGAAAGGTCCCCGTACACCACGGCCCCGTCGGGGATTTCGCCGTCCAGAAACGAGCGCAGGGCAATCTCGGGGCCGACGCCTGCGGCATCTCCCATCGTGATCGCGATAACCATAAGGTGAAGCCTAGCGGATTTGCGGGCGTGGCGCCAGTGCGACGATGGTCGCGCCCCAGCCGCCTCCGGTTCCCTCCTCCTGCCAGTACCGGACGACCTGGGGATTCGCGTCAAGAATCGAGCGAACGATTCGTCGCAAAGTGCCGGTGCCCTTGCCGTGAATGATTCTGATTTGCAGGATGTCCCTGCTTACACACTCGTCGATGTAAGCAGGGACAAGATCTTTGACGTCGGCCGGGCTGAACGTGTGAAGGTCCAGAGTCCCGTCGATCGTCAGCTCGACGATTTCCGGGACATCCTGATCATCCAGTTCCGGCCGGTCGCTATCGTTCGGTTCTGGTTTCGTCAAAACAATTGATTGGCTGGAACTACCTTGGCATGCAGCCTATACCCGAACCCAACGGTTGAGCTCGGAAGCACTTCGCGGAAGTCCCAAACGAACAGGTAGTAGGTACCGGTGGCCGGTATGACCATTCTGATCGCCGAATCGTCCTGCGGATAAACGCCGTTCTGGTCGTTCATGGTCACTTCGTTTCCCGCCGAATCGAGCAGCCACAACTCCGAATCCAACTCGGAGTCAATGGTCTGCGTCTCGATCATGGCCACGATAACGTCTCCCGCATTGGCGGTAAATCTGTAGTAATCCTGATCGGCCGAATTCGCGATCGATCCGGAAATCAGGATGGGCAGAGTCACAGCCTGAGCAGAAGTGAGCTGGTCATTGATCTCGGTCTCGGCCGTTGCCGTGGCGTTCACCAGGAAAGTGTTCAGGATCGGACCTTCGTTGATGGCAACTGTGCCAAGAGCCAAACTGGCGCTCTCCTGACGGAGCGCGAGTAACCCGAAGGGTCTTTGAGCCGACACGACCACGACACCCTCCCAGTCAGTCACGTCCGAGAATAGGGGGTTATTCGCCGGCACATCCCTCAGATACCGTGACGTGTGTTGGCCCGGTTCAAGTCGTATGACGGTGCTTCTATGAATCGTTCCGTCCTTGTTGATCAGGCTGATAGCGAAGTCTTGGGCGGCTGGTGCCGTCGCCCCGAGCGTGGCATTCGCAATCGCGACACCGGTATTTACGTTGTTGGCGACTCTACCGGCAAAAGAATAGTGCTCAAACGGAAACTGCTGTGGTACTCCCAGTTGGGTTGCAACCGAATCTCCCACTTGATAGCGGATCGTTGCTGTAGCCACTACAGTCGCCCACCTGGGACCGACCAGATCGGCGTAGCCGAAACCGAACTGTGCCGCGTTTACTTTGAGAATGTAGCTGCCGCCGGCAGGCAGGTTGAAAGAAAACGTCGAGTTGGACCCTTGGTCCGTGCTCTGGACAACCAACGGGTTCCCGTTGCTTGAGTAGAACGCGAGTTGGAGCCCGTTGACTGGCAAGATGCCCTGGTTTGTGACGACAAAGTCACAAGACCAACCCGCGCCGACGACGATCTGAGGGAACAGGTTGTGCCGAGTCTCCTGGCCGAAGGTCGGAAGGATCATAAATGCAGCAATCAGGACAGCCGATACGAATCGAGGACGCATACTATTGAGCCTCCAGTGGCGTGTTGTGTTCCTCAGGAGTAGATGAAATGCAACCCGCCTTTGTTCAGTTCCCCCCTTGACTCCGTCTCCTACGCAGCCTAACCGAACGTTAGGCAATGGAGGGCGGATTGTCAAGGGGTCTGCGGTGTTCCCACGCCAGTCGGGTCTTCGGTGAAAGATCCGCCAAGTCCGCGGGCCGACAAAGGTGGCGCGCCCGGAGGGATTCGAACCCCCGGCCTACAGATTCGAAGTCTGCCGCTCTATCCAGCTGAGCTACGGGCGCGTCGAGAGGATGGGGTGGGTGATGGGATTCGAACCCACGGCCACTGGGGCCACAACCCAGTGCTCTGCCAGCTGAGCTACACCCACCTCACAGCAAGAGTCGTATTTTAGTACTAAAGAGAACGCCGGAGCAAGGAGCCTCGCATTGCCCATGACGCTCCTGATCCGGCGGTCGTAGGAAGGGCGACGTCGAGCGGTGCCGTTCAGAGCCGCGCACGGAGCGTTTTCAGCGGAGTAAGCGGGTTCTTTTTGCGTTGGCTCCGACCACGCCTGACTGCTGAACCCGCTTACTCCGCTGAAAAGCGCTCCGTGCGCGGCTCTGAAAGACCCTCTCGCTTCATGCGTGATCACAAACCTACCGGCTGTCATCCAGGGACGGAGGTACCTGACCCTCGGACGACGTCTCTCCGGGCTCGGGGGTCACAGGCTCCTGGGTCATGCGCGCTCTCTCCTGCAGATAGTACAGGTTCTTTCCGGAGCAGGTCTGGTAGAGCGTACTCATTTTCTGCACTTCCGCGACAGCCAGCAGACCTTCCTTCTCGAATGACTCGAGGATCAACTTCAGGTGTTGCTCGACAAGGTAGCGGCCCATTCGCAAGGTCACCCGCTGCAGCCGGTCGGTGTAACGGTCGCGGTGATAGACGAACTCCAGGCAGTGACGGGCTTCAGAACCCTCGAACGGCTCATTCTTGAGCCGTTCGTAAGCGTTCTTCATGGTTTGCAGAACTTGCTGGTCGGCCGGGGAATCAAGCGCAAAATCGTCATCGAGGACGATCAGATCTACCACCAGCCGTTCTTCCTCGTCCAAAAGCGTTCGCAGCTGGCTCTGGTTCTCCACGATCGAGCGTTCGGTAACGATGAAGCTGGAGGCCGGGGCGAACAGAAACTGACGTCGGAGTAGCAGGTTCTTCTGCCGGAGCTCGTTCACCTTTTGCTCGAGCGATGCCTTCAGTTGCTCGTTGAATGTATTCAGGATCGACTGGAGCGCCGCCGGCGTCCGCTTCTCGTCCTTTTCCTTGCTGCTCCAGTTCAGCAAAGTCTCGGTTACCTGGTCGGCCGCAATGTTATGAGCTTTGACGTCAAAGCGGACGGGGTACAGATAGATGCGGTTTTTGAACTGGACGAAGTAATCTTTGTCTTGAGAGGCGGTTGCCAGGGTCGGATCGCACAGGAACCAGTGAAGCCGCCCATTTCGCATCGGCAGCGCAACCTCCACCCATGCATGCGAGCCCATGCTGTTGAAATCGTAGAGGTACCCCACACTTGATCGAGCCGGTATGTTGAGCGCTCTCAACAGGGCGACCATCACGCGGCTGAAGTCGTCACAGTCCCCGATCCCCTCCTGCAGGACCTGAATGCCGGAGCGCAGCATGTTGTTTTGAAAGTACGAAATGTGTTCGGAAACAAAACGCTGGGTCAGGATAACCTGTTGGTACTTGTCCGTGTTAAGAGCGGCGATTTCACTGGCAATCCTCTGGAGCTGTGCCTGCTCCTCCGGGCCCAGGTAGTCGCGCCCGGGCAGAGTTCGTGCGATTGACCGAAGCCTGTTCGGGTAAGCGGGGGGCTCCGGGTGGAAACGATCGGATGAGATCACCTGGTAATCCGCGAGATGCACGGCACCTTCGATCGTGATTTCCAGCGGCTTCCCGGCTTGCCTGGTGGATGTGACCTCCTCGGAACCGATTGGTACGGTGATCGTGTGGTTATCGAGATCCGGCCCCACCTTGACTTCATATTGAAGCTGGCGTGAACCCGACATAACGCCCTTGATCTCGACTTTAGGGTCAAAGAGCAGGGGCAGCCGGATCAAAATATCAAGGGTGCCGGTTTCATTCGACGACCCGGGAAAGCTGAGATAAGTGCGAACCAGGAAGGGGATCCGGGTCTTTCCGTCGACCGGCCGTATCTTAAGCATCGGGGCTTTTTCAGTCTCATACGGATGACTGTAAGTCATGAAAACCCGGCCATCTTCGAGAATGTAATTCGTGTCCTCCGCGCTCGGCTCGCGCTTCTGGGAAGTGCGGATGAAAATCGGACGCTGCGGGGTCAGGACGGGCGCAATCGAGCTTGCGTGCTCCTGGTCGGAGGTAAGCACGGATCGGATGGGCCGATGCTCCTGCCGGGTCAAGGGATCGACAAACCGTTTGATGATCGACTGGGGGCTTTGCAGGCCCTCCCAGCTGATTCGCGAGTCAGGCTCATTTTGCGCCGCGGCATGGGTCAGACAAAACAGCCCTGCGACGAGGACGATTGCTGTTCTTGCCGGCATCAGATCCCCCTTTTGATCTCTGGCGAGCCGATTATACACCCGCGAGCTTGCATTCACTCCGAGCCTGGTTGCTTACGGCTTCAACCTGCGCACGAAGCGAGGGTGTCGCCATAATGTCGGAGAAGTGCGTTCGGCCTACAGGTATTGACGGACTTGTTATGGGCTGATGTCGTGCGGAGGGCGAGATCGAATGGAGCCGCGCACGAAAGCGAACGGCAGTGAGCGTCGAATAAGTTCTTAAGGCCTGAGAGGCCGGCACATAATAGCCCAGGGCGAAGCGTGCTTTTCGCGTAGCCCTGGGTCAACGCGGTCTCGACCGCGAAGCCCTGTAAGGGCGTAAGATCCTGATAATGTTGCCGTTCTTGCGCCCTTTCAGGGCTTGTCTCCGCCTCTACCTTAGACCCAGGGCTGCGCCACAAAGCGCTTCGCCCTGGGCTAATATGTGCCGGCCTTTCAGGCCTTAAGAACTTTCTCGACAGCCTCGAGAGCGAACGGCAGTGAGCGAGAGTAAGCGGACCACCAATCATCCGCTAAGTGGATCATTTAAACACGAAGCAGTGGAGCGAGTCAGGTGGCCCGCTTACTCTCGCTCGCTTCGCTCGCTCTCGTGCGCTTGCGATCGCGATTAGGCTCCATCCAGGCTCAGCGGGTGGATGCATTCTCGAAGACTTTTTCGACACCGCAAGATGCCGCGCTCCATGACAAGATGTCCACGCTCCATGACAAGATGTCCGCGCTCCAAGAAACCCTGACAAAATGTCAGGATTTGGCAGGGTGGGGGCTGTCAGAACCCATATTCCTTGATCTTCCTGTAGAGGTTGCGCTCGCTGATGTCCAGGATCTTCGCGACCCGGGCACGATTCCCTCGGTTCTCGCGAAGCAGCTTTTCGATATAGAGCCTTTCTGCCTCCGCGAGTGTGGGGCGTTGTTCGCCGGGGAACTCGAACATGCCTGGCGTCTTGGCATGAAGAGTGCCGGGCAGATGCTCCGGTTCAATACAATCGCCTTCTGCCAGAATCAGCGCGCGTTCGATCACGTTTCTCAGTTCCCGGACGTTTCCGGGCCACTCGTAGCTTTCAAGCAACTCCAAGGCTCGTGGCGCAATTGCCACCTTCCGGTGCCGAGGGCGAACCCGGCTCTGAAGAAAATGATGGGCGAGCAGCTCGACATCCTCCGCCCTTTCGCGGAGCGGGGGAATGGTGATGCTGAAGACATTCAGTCGATAGTACAGGTCGTCACGAAAGAGACCGGCGGCGCACCTCTCCTTTAGATCGCGGTTGGTAGCCGCTATGAACCGCGCGTCTACCTGGATGTCCTTCAGGCCGCCGACTCGACGGAAACTGCCTGTTTCCATCACTCGCAGTAGCTTCGCCTGCAGGCTCAGCGTCATTTCGCCGATTTCGTCAAAAAAGACTGTCCCCTGATCGGCCACTTCGAGCAGGCCGTGCTTCTGCGCAACAGCCCCGGTAAAGGCGCCTTTCTCATGACCGAAAAGCTCGCTCTGTAGAAGGTCTTCCTGCAGCGACGTGCAGTCGACAACGATGAACGGCTGTTCGCGCCGGCGGCTCTGCCGATGGACGGCTCGCGCAGCGAGCTCTTTTCCGGCGCCGCTCTCTCCCTGGATCAACACCGTCGATTCGCTGTCGGCCACACGGCCGATGAGCCGCATCACTTCCCGAAGCTTTGGGCTCTTCCCAAGGAACTGGTCGAAACCATCGCGGCGTGACAACTCCTGATTCAGAAGCAGGTTGCGACACTGGAGGCTTCTCCTTTCGGCGGCTTTCAGCAAGACTGCCTCAAGTTCCTCGAGCTTGCACGGTTTTGTCAGGTAGTCGCAGGCGCCGTTCCTGATGGCCGTGACCGCGTCGTCGATCGTCCCGTGACCCGTCAGCATAACGACCTCGGTCAAAGGATGGTTCTCCCTCACCGTCTTAAGGGCAGCAAGTCCGTTCATATCCGGCATTCTGACGTCAAGCAGCACGACCTCGAACTCCTCTTCGCCAAGACGCCTGATAACATCCCGACCCCCGGCGACTCCCTGCACATCGAAGCCCATGTCTGTCAGCTCGCGGATTAGGATCTTCCGAAAGGTTTCCTCGTCGTCTGCAACAAGAACACGCACTCGTCCCTTGGTCATGTGGAGAACCTCGTTTGTGTGGGACCTGCGTTCGCGGATCCAGGGGCGCCGGGTTCGCTTTGCTCGGCGGGAAGGCAAACGGTGAAGACGCTCCCGTGTCCCGCCCGGCTGCCCACACGCAGCTCGCCACCCATCTGCCGAACCAGGGTGTTCGAAATGAAAAGACCGAGCCCGGTGCCGCATCCGTCCGTTCGGTTGGAGTAGAACGGTTCAAACAGATGGGGCAACTCATCGGGCGGTATCCCGCACCCGGTGTCGTTGATTTCAATCTGGATGATATTCCCGATCGCTTCTGTCCGAACCGTTATCCGCCCACCCTTGTGAGTTGATTGGATGGCGTTCAGGATGAGATTCAGGAAGACTTGCCGCAGGGCCGGGTCGTCCCCCTTGATTTCCGAAAGATTCTCTGCGTACTCCTCGACGAGCGCAATTCCCTTGTCGTTTGCCTGGAACTCGACCAGGCGCACCGTTTCAAACAGCGATCTGTTCACCGACAGAAGATAGGTGTGGGAGTGCGACTTCCTCGACAGTATCAAGAGGCGTTCGGTGATGGCCTTCGCCCTCATGGCCTCCTTGCTGATCACCTGGAGGTATTCGAGGATCTCGCCCCTTTCGTCGTCTCGCGTGGATTGGCTGCGAGACATCCGTCTGACCAGTCCTTCGCTTGATGCGACAATCGAAGCGAGGGGATTGTTGATCTCGTGTGAGATACCCGAAGCCAGCAGTCCCATGGAAACGAGCCTGTCGGAATGGCAGAGGTTCGCCTCCAAAGCCCTACGTTCCGTAATATCGCGACGCACCTCGATTGCCTGAAAAACTTTGCCCTCGTCATCGGTTAAGGGGTAACTGTATATCTCGACGAATTTCTCGTGACCGTCCGGCGTCCGCGACCGCAGAAGACATTTCTCAACCGCGCCCGTCTGGAAGGTCGCCCGAGCAGGGCAACGATCGCGCATGTCGTTAGGGCAGAGGCAATGGTCAGCGTCGCGACACGACCGGCCGACGAGCAGGTCTTTGGTTTGGCCGCTTCCCTTCAGGTAAGCGAGGTTCGCCGTAACCACATGGAGCCCGCGGTCAACCACCACGATTTCGTCATCGATGCTGTTGATGACTTTTTCGAGGTAGTCCTTATGTCGCTCGATTTCGGTCAGCGAGCGCTCGAGGCTGGCCGTCATGACATTCAGACCCGCCGCCAGGTCGGCGATCTCGTCCGCGCCGCTGACCGCAACCCGTTCATGGAGATTCCCGCGCTGGATCGCGACGGTTGTCTTCTCGACCGCCTTCACTCTCCTGACAACCAGCCGGTCGACAAGGAGTCCCAGGACCAGGATGGTAATCCCGAGCATGATTCCCCCGAGAAGCAGCATGTCGAGCATGTTGGAGCGGAGCCGGGCTCTCGCCTGGGCCATCGGAAGATCGACGACAAGCGTTCCGTTGATGGCCTGGCTGGCCGCATGGCAGTTGAAACAGCTGTCCTTGTTCCGGATCACCAGGAGACTTCGGCCGTATTCATCGCCGTTGGCCTCCACCATGGTGGCCTGCTCGGCAACGGGTTTCCTGTCGTGACACGAAGAGCAAAGCTCGCCTCCCTTGAAGAAGCTCTTGCCCAGCATCTTCCGGTCCGATGAGACTCGGACCTGCCCCTCCTTGTCCAGAATCATGATTCTGGCGCCACCTGCTTCGCGTGAGAGCTGTCTGATGTCGGGGTCGAGCAAGTGAGGCTGGCTTTCGAGCATTCGGCGTTCGAGGCTGGTGAGGATGAGCTGGCTGAGATCGGCCATGGACTCGCGGACGCCGTCTATCAGTTGGCGTTCATGGAGTCGGTGGAAGATAACAAAAAAGGGGATTCCGACAAGCAGCAAGGCGATTACCAGGCCGAATGTGACTCGGAAGCTCAACCCATTGAAAAAACGCTTCCCTTGCACGCCCCCGCCCCCTGGCGGCGCAGTCGTGGTGTTAACAGGCATGATAATCGAAGCGACTATATCACGGATAAGTAAAACAGAAAGAAAGAATTCAGACGGCCGACGGGCTGATGGGCTGACCAGTTGACCGGCTGACCAGCTGACGGGAGTCAATCGATTGCCAACCGGGCCGTAAAGCGGCGGATTCTGAACCGCGAATCCGCCCTACGACCGCTCGCCGTGCGGAAGCACTCCGTCGTAGGGCGGATTCGCGGTTCAGAATCCGCCGCTTGACGGCCGGTCGGCAGTGCCGCGCCCCAAGCTTCAGCCGGTGAGCTGGTGAGCTGGTCAGCCGGGGGACTATCACAAATGACGTATTGACCTCCTCAATGGGTGTCTACTACGATTCGCCTTTGGAAGCCTCTCGACCACGGTGATCAATATGCAACACAATCCATTTCGTTTTTCCCGCCGTCAGTTCATTCAGTCGGCCGCTGGGGTGGCTGCGGCCTCGACGCTCCCCGCCTGGTATCTCGAGGAAGTTCGTGCGCAGGCCAGTCAGGCGCCGGGGCCTCCGCGCAGCCCAAGTGATCAGCTGCGTCTGGCTCTGGTCGGATGCGGCGGGATGGGGACGGGGGACGGCAAGAACGCCTCGCGGATAGCCAAGATTGTTGCCGTCTGCGACGTGGATGCGAACCATCTCGACAAGGCGAAGCAGACCTTCCCTGGAGCGGAGGGGTATTCCGACTTCAGGAAGGTGATGGAGCGCAAGGACATTGATGCGGTGATCTGCGGGACGGTTGATCACTGGCACACGCTGGTTTCAATTGCGGCCATGAAGTCGGGTAAAGATGTCTATTGCGAAAAGCCCCTCACCTTGACGATCGACGAGGGGAAGCGAGTTGTGGAAGTGCAGAAGCAAACGGGCCGAATCCTTCAGACCGGGACGCAGCAGCGAAGCAGCTCGCACTTCCGGCTGGCGGTCGACCTGATCCGAAACGGTCGGATAGGCAAAGTCCAGCGCGCTGAGGTTTGGCTCCCCGCGGGTCTGCGTGGCGGTCCGTTCCCCACCGGTCCTGTCCCGGCGGGATTCGATTTCGATTTTTGGCTCGGCCAGACCGCCAAGGTGGACTACGTCAAGGAACGGACTCATTTTTCGTTCCGGTATTGGTGGGAGTATTCGGGCGGGACGATCACCGACTGGGGTGCGCATCACAACGACATCGTGCTGTGGGCGCTCGACATGGACAACTCCGGTCCGGTCAGTGTCGAAGGCAAGCCGCTGATCGAGATGATCCCCGGCGGGTACACCGCGTCAAGCGAATACGAGATCGCGTGGACCTACCCGAACGGTGTCGTGCACAGCTGCCGCAGCACCACCGCCAGCGAATGGCACGGCGGAGTGAAAGACCCCAACGGGCAACAGCACGGCATCAAATTCATCGGCAGCGAAGGCTGGATCTGGGTCACCCGTGGCGTTATCAATGCCAGCGAACGCTCTCTGTTGACCGAGAAGCTGCCTGCGGGTGCCAAGCGAGTCTATGTCAGCAACGAACACATGGACAATTTCCTGGAGTGCGTGAAATCGCGCAAGGACCCGATCTGTCCGGCCAGCGTGGGACACCGTTCGGCGACCGTTGCCCATCTCGGTGCGACAGCTATCCGGCTTGGCCGCAAACTGCAATGGGACCCGGCCAAGGAGGACTTCGTCGGTGATGCGGAGGCCAGTCGTTGGGTCAGCCGGCAGATGCGAAAGCCCTACGACTACTCGATGATCTAGGATCGACGGCTAGGCGTTTCCCACGAGCGTGGCCTGCTGCTTTTCGAGCGTGTTGTTGATCGGAAGAGCGGCGTGTACGCGCGTACCGTTGGGCTCCACGGCGGTGATTTCGACGCTTCCGCCCAACCGAAGAGCTCGCTCGCGAATACTGAGAAGACCGCCGGAGTCGCGGTGAAGGGCCTCCTCGGAAATGCCTTTGCCGTTGTCGATCACTTCCAGGTGAAACTGGTCGCCGGCGTCCCACGCGCGGATACTGACCAGGCTGGCATCCGCATGGTGGGCGATATTGGTCAGCGCCTCCTGGAGGATCCTGTAGACCTCGATGGTGTTCCGCCCGGCGTCCAGATCACTTGCCTGGATGACGACTTTGCACCCGATTTGCGTGTACTTCTCGAACTCTTCCACGAGGCTTTCGACGGCCGCCTGCAGTCCCAGGTGATCAAGGACGGATGGTCGCAATCCATGCGCTATGCGTCGGACGTCGTGCAAAACGTCATCCAGAAGATTGGTGGCGACGTCCAGATGCCTCACTTCATCGGAGCCCCTGTGGGACAGACGATCCCGCACGGTCCGAAGGCGGAGGCGCACTGCGGTCAGAGTCGCCCCGATGTCCTCGTGGATTGCCTCTGATATCTTCTTGGCTTCGGCCTCCCGGGACCTGTCCAGGTATTCGGTGAGGCGGCGCAGCTGTCCTGTACGTTCCTCCACCCGGTCTTCCAGGTCGCGCCGGGCCTTGTTGGATGCTGTTTCGCCCGCACGTCTCACCTGACGCGACAAGAGCAATGCGGCGGCCAGGCCGAGCGAAAGAATCAGGAGTCCTGCCTGGACCGCAGTCTGACGGGCCATCTGGCTGATAGAGGCGTAACTCTCGGACTGGTCGATCTTGGCCACGAGTGCCCATGGTGAGCCTGGAATACGCCTGGTAAATGCGAGGACCGGGACCCCCCGGTAGTCAATGCCCTCGAATATCCCTTCGACCCCCGCCACGGCCCTCGCTGCGGGCAGGGTACCCCGCCCTGGCAGAGAAAGGGACAGGGCGGTGTTTTTCCGGAAGCGCAACTCGTTCAGGAACGTCACCCGGTTGCCTTCGCCCCGCACCAGCAGTGTCTCGCCGGTTCGACTGGGTGACGACCAGGTCTGGATCAGACCATACAGGCGGTCTCTGGGATCGTGACGCAGCATGAGGACAGCCAACGGACCTCCCGCCTCATCGAACACGGGGATCAGGATGTCCAGATAGATTCGATTCGCCTCGTCCCTCTGGAGATCAGAGATCTGGACCTCCCGCTTCTTGAGGCATTCTTGCGCGTCAGCGGCCGTCTGCGCGGTTATTGTGAAGCCGTCACCGGCTCCCGACCAGACGAGACGTAGTCTGGCATCCAGGATACCAACCTCAGAGGCGTGCCTTGTCCGCTTGATCCCCTCGAGTACCTCGCGGACCAAGGCGGAGCCGGTTGATTTCCCTCTGATCAGCGCCCTGGTTGAGGAGGCGACGCTTTCGAGCCGGAGGAGCAGCCTCCCGTCTTCAAGCCGTCCATTGCGCCACTCGACGATCTCCCGGACCTTCAGATCGGCAATAGTACTCAGGTCATCCCAGGCCTCGTTCTTCAGGGCGCTCGTGTGTTCGATGTAGTAGAGAATGGAGGCGGCAATCGTAGCGGAGACGATGACTACCACGGCAAGAACGAGTCCGAACTGAGGGCGAAACCAGGAAGGAATAGCAAATTTCATCGATCTGAGCGCTCGGCCCGATTGTACTCCGCTGTGGATTCCGGGTTCAAATCTATGGGAGTGGTTATGCGGGCGATGGGAAGACAGACGCCAGGTGCTTGCGCTCGCAGCTTCCCGGCGTCTGCGCCAGTCAGCGGGGCTTGAGGCCGGCGGTCTCTGCGACTTCCAAGGCAAAACCAGTCCAGTCCAGGTGCTCCCTGCCTTTCGCCAGGGATGCAATCAGGCGATCCCTTACGATGGCTGCAAAAGGCATCGGAACCAGACTGCGGGCGGCCGTGTCCCGAACCAGTTCAAGGTCCTTGAGGCCAAGAGGCAACGCGAAACCTACATTCTCGAAACCGCCCTCGGCGATCTGCCGGCCGTAGTTCTGATAAATCGGACAAGAAAACAGCGTGGATCCGAACATCTGGGCGACTTGCTTGTGATCGACGCCGTTCTTCTCGGCAAAGGTGAAGCACTCGGCCATAGCCTCTATTGCGGCGGCGATCAGGAAATTCCCGGCGAGTTTCACCACGTTCGCGGCGCCCGGGTCCTCGCCGTAATCGACGATTGTCTGCCCGATTGCCTCCAGCACCGGTCTGGCTCGCTTCTTCGCGGGTTCCTTACCGCTCGTGCAGATGAGCACCCTGCGGGCCGCCACGGCGTCGGGACGACCGAACAGCGGAGCTGCGACAAATTCGTCCCCTCGATCCGCGTGAACCTCCGAAATGCGGCGGGCAGTCTCGGGTGAAACGGTACTCATCGAGATATGCAGGATCCCTCTTGGTGCCTGCGTGAGGCCGCTCGGTCCATTTACAACCTGTTCGAGAGCGGCGTCGTTTGAGACGAGCGTGATTACTATCGTGTCGGCCGAGGCAGCTGCCTCGGCGGGCGTTTTGGCGACGCTGCCTCCCTTGGAGGCGAGCGCCTCTGCCTTGCCCGGTGAACGGTTGAAGGCGCGGACCGAGAACCCTGACTCGAGGAGGTTCCTGGCCATCGGGAGTCCCATTCTCCCAAGTCCGACAAAGCCGATATCTTGCATGCTTCTCCTCCTAAGCTTCCATCGTACAACGGATAAAAGACCACACCCTCATCAGTGCGCCACCGCGTTATCTGGGCTGTCGGCCGTCTCGCTGACCGGGACGTGTGCTCTGTTTCCGGCGTCTTTGTGCGGCCACGGATAGTTCTCTTCCCCAAGCACGAAGCCGATGAACACGAGGGCAAAGAATCCTGCCGCCGAGTTAATGACCACCTCGTTTACCCCGAAGTATCGGTTGGGCAGGATACCCTGCAGGATTTCGTCGCCGAGCCCAACCAAAGTAACGAGGGCCATCGCCCAGACATAGTGGTATCGATCCCGACAGTGAAACCGGAGCGCGTCAAAGACAAGGATTCCCAGAGGAGCGTACTGAAGAAAATGGAAACGTTTGGCGGGTACTTCCAGACGAGTGAGGCAATAGAGGAGTGCCAATGCCATCATGATGAACGTGAGATAAGCCCCCGTTCTCCGCGGAAGCCGGAATACGAGCAACATGAGGAGAAACAGGCCGACCGGGGCGTAAATCCACATCATGGCGCTGCTCATGAACGGTTTCCCCATCCTGTCAAACACGTACGAGTAGAGCCTGAAGGCGATCGTCAACGTCCCGTACAGCGTAACCGTGTAGAGGATGACCGCCGCCCATGCGGTTCGCGGACTCTTGAAGATACCCTGCTCGAGTCGCAGGGGTGCTCTGGTTACTTTGTTTCGCATACTTCCTTTCGCAGCGTGAGATTGGTCTCCTTGAAGCTTTCGACAAAAGCGCGGTGGTCTGGCTGTTGCCAGTCGTAAAGTTCGAAAGACCACCACCATACTCCGCTTGCGCCTGTTTCTCGCGCCGCTCGCGCCATGTCAAGCAGAATCTCAGGCGAGGGGCGTTCGCCGGTTTCAGGCGGGATCTGGAGTCCCAGGTGATCGGTCGCGTACCTGTACCAGTCCTGGCGCCCGTGTCCCTGGAGGACCATCCAGACCTGCTTCCCTTCGGCCAGCCTGATCGCCGCCCGAGTCGCCTGTTCGACTCGCCCGGTCCAGGAGGCACGGCCACCCGGCTGAAGCGGGTGTCGATACGGGTAGACATCCATTCCGAACACGGAACAAAAGGGGAGGAAGCGCGCCACGTGCTTCTCCGCGGCCGACACGGCGTCGCAACAGAAGACCGTGCGGCCTCGCGCCGAGACTTTCGTGAAAGTCGAGGCGAACGCGGCCTCGGACGGTTTTCTGTTCTGACACTCGAGCGGCCATCGGTAACCAGGCTCATCCGGCGCGTAGATCCCTGCAAACGCCGGCGAGCTCCCGGCTGCCTCCAGGACCGCATCCACCCAGGCGTCGGGCGCCGCCGCCGGTTGCCAACTGTCGAAGACGAGCCGGATTCCGAGCTGCTCCGCGGCGGCAAGATCAGCGGCCCAGCGACCTGCGTCGATTGCGGGGCTGCGCCAGTAAAGCGCATGGGTGAAGCCGTGGTCTTTGAGCCACTGCATGTAAGGGACATCCAGATTTCGCGGGGCACTCCAGCAACCGGTTACGAAGCGACACTGCGAGTCACTGGCGGCCCGGGTGTCCGAAGGCGACATCACCGCAGCGACCAGCCACGCGGTGATGAGCAGGGGACCCAGAAGGCGGCGCACCCAGCGATCGGCGCTGATCGGGGTTAGAACTCGAATGTCGTCCATGCGCTCCAGACCGGTGGATCGGTTTTCGGGGAAACGCGTATCTTGAATGGGTTCCACGCCTTCAGGTTCTCCCAGAGCTCCCGGCTGAAGGGACCCAGCACCTGGTGATTCCCTTTCGCTTCATATGTGCCCTCGACATGGTGATCTCCGGTCCCGATGTCGTATTGCACGACGTAAGTGGTTTCCATGTTCCCGCTCCAGTCGAAAAGAAGTGCTCCCGTGTGCACTTCGTAGTCGAGGCGTTTGCCGTTTTCCGGTGTGAAGATCGCCGGAGCGGTGAGGGAATCGGGGCGGGCCGGCCGGGGATCGGGCGGAAACAACTGTGCCCTGAGGCTTGTGGTCTTGCCCAGCCATTCGTCCAGTTGGGTCTTGAGCCGTGTGACCAATTCCGGGCGGCTCGCGTGAAGGTTACTCTTCTCCTGCGGATCCTTTCGGAGGTCATACAGCTCGCCGGTCGAAATATACTTGTGACCTTTGTCGAGCACGCCTCGCACCCATATGTGCTCGCGTTCGCGTGTCGTCTGGTTCCCCGCGATAACGGATTCGAAGAAGTGCGGCCTCTCGCGGCCCGAGAATAGAGGCTGACCCTGCAGATGCGCCAGCGGTTCCAGAGAGAGCAGTTTGAGAAGCGTCGGGAAAATGTCCGTCTGGTCCACGGCCCGGGAGATTCGACGGCCGGACGGAACCAGGCCCGGGCAGGAGATGATCAGGGGAATCCGTACCAGTTCCTGATAGAGCTTGGCGTTCAGGGATGTAGACGCGTGGCCTACGAACCCGTGATCCAGAAGCTCCTCGCCGTGGTCGGCGGTAAGGATCACGATCGTATTTCGCAGAACCCCTTGCTCGGCCAGCGCGTCGAGAGCTGACTTGAAGATGCGGTCCAACCTGCGCAGCTCGCCATCGTACAACGCATTAAGCACCGGACGGTCGGCGTCCTGGAATCGGGTGGAATTGGTTGGGACGATCGCCCCGCTCATGACTGCCTTGATTCCCGGGCTCTTCATGAGCTCCTCGCGCGGGGCGGGCAGCTCGGTGTCGGGCGGGTTATACGGCTGGTGGATCGTCGTGCAGTGGTACCAGACGAAAAACGGCTGGGAAGCGGAGGCATTCTGTTTCAGCCACTTGCCGATCTCTTCCCCCGGAGTCTGGCTCAGGTACTGGTTTTCGATTGGTCCGAGGCCCAGGTTTCGGTAGTACGGTGCGAAAGTGAAGAAGTTGATGTTCGGGACCTTGTAACCGCGCTCGCGAAAGAACTTGTTGAGACTGAGGAGTCGCGACGTCCCGGCCGTATCGCGGTTGTTGATGCCGTGGGTAGGTGGGTAGAGGCCAGTAAGGATGGAAGCAAGGCCAGGCGCGGTCCAGGCGGATGTACTGTACGCCTCGGTAAATGCGGTTCCGGTTCTAGCCCAGGCGTCGATGTTCGGCGTGGTCGCATTCCGGTACCCGTAGAGCCCAAACCGATCCGCGCGGCAGGAGTCTACGGTGAAAAGCAGGATGTTCTTCCGGACGGGTTGCGATTTCTCAGCCGTTGCGCCCGCCTGGAGACAAAGCCCCACCAGCAAAACAAGAATCAACTTTCGCATCGGGCGACATGATAACACCACTGCGCACTGCGCACTGCGCACTGCCCACTGCGCACTGCCCACTGCGCACTGCCCACTGCCCACTGCGCACTGAGAAGGTGTGAGACAATCGAAGGGGTTTTCGACCCCAAGGGGGTCGCGTAGCAAAGGGTTGGCCGCGTTGTTTGCGGCCTACCCTGGGTGACAAGACGGCAGATCGTCAACCCTGAAGGGGTTGCGTATCGCGCTACGTACGCAACCCCTTCAGGGTTGGGATCTTGCGGTTGCCAAACCCAGGGTAGGTCGCACAAAACGCGACCAACCCTGGGCTCTGCTACACGACCCCCTTGGGGTCGAAACCGTCTCGTAGCTAGCCTGCTCTATTTTTCACATCTTCGCTGAACCACTGACCAACTGGACTAGTGCCCCGCCGCCGACTGCGCACTGCCCACTACCCACTGCGCACTGCCCACTGCCCGCTGCCGACTGCCCGCTGCCTCTGCTCAGGCGGGCACTTCCTGCGGCACCTCGTGAAATGTCCCCTTGCCCGTCTCGAACGCGGTGATGTTACCGAGCGTGGTTTCGGCAATCTTCGTCAAGGCCTCGCGTGTGAAGAAGGCCTGGTGGCCGGTCATCACGACGTTGGGGAAGGTCTGCAGGCGGGCGAAAGTGTCGTCCTGGATCACCTGGCCGGAGAGGTCGCGGAAAAACAGCTCCTCCTCTTCCTCGTAGACATCAAGCCCCAGGTGACCGATCGTGCCCGACTTGAGCGCTTTGACGACTGCCCGGGTATCGATAAGAGCGCCTCTTCCCGTATTGATAAGCATGACTCCGCGCTTGACCCTGCGGAGCGACGAATCGTTGATGAGGTGATGCGTTTCCGGGGTCAAGGGACAATGGAGGGAGATGATGTCCGATTCGGACAGAAGCGTGGCCAGAGGGACGTATTTCAGTCCCATCTTCTCGTAATCCCGGCTCGGAAACGGGTCATAGGCTATGACCCGGCAGTTGAAACCGAGCATGATTCGGGCGAACGTGGCCCCGATTTTTCCGGTGCCTACGACGCCGACGGTTTTCCCCTCGATGTCGAATCCGAGGAGCCCCTCGAGTGAGAAGTTGCCATCGCGTACCCGGTTGTAGGCCCGAAAGACCTTGCGGTTCAAAGAAAGGATGAGCGCAACGGTGTGCTCAGCCACAGCGGCGGGCGAGTACGCCGGCACCCGGGCAACGCGCAGATGAAGTTCGGTTGCCGCTCGGAGATCAACGTGGTTGAATCCCGCGGAACGCAGGGCAATCAGCCTGGTTCCTCCGCGGACCAGTTCTTCCAGCACCGGTCTGTCGAGTTGATCGTTCACAAAAGCACATACCGCACCGGCGCCCTGGGCGAGAGGGGTGGTTTCCGCCGTTAGCCGGCTATCGAAGAACGCGAGCTGGTGCCTATACCTCTGGTTGGCTTCCTCGAGAAAGCGACGGTCGTAGTTCTTGGTGCTGAAGACGGCGACTTTCAATTCTTGCCCTCCTGTATGGCTGATTTGGCAGTGGTTCTACAGGGAAGGACGAGAAGCTGAGTGGATCGGTTGCGTGGATTCGGGTGGTGAGGCGGGGCCGTCTGCGACTTGAAATAAGAAAGGACCACAAGGACCACAACGACAACAAGGAGACTGTTGCTCTGCCTTGCATCGTTGCTGTCCCTGTAGTCCTTGTGGTCCTTGGGGTCTTCTCAGAAGCGGCTATTCGACCTTAACCAGTTCCTTACCGCAGCCGCATGTACCGGCCTTCTGGCTGATCGTTGAGCAGCACTCGCCGCCGCAGCCGCAGGTGAACTTGCCGACGGTCTTCAGCGTCCGCACGCCGTTGGCAAACTGAAGGTCGGCCGTCTCCGTGCCGACTTTCTTCACGGTCGCTTTCGAAAGGGCCATGCCGCATCCGCATTTCCCCGTCGCCTGGTTGGAAATGGTCTGACACCCGCAGCTGTCGCCGCAATTGCAGGCGTAGACCTCTTCCCCGACCTTCAGGGTCATCTTCCCCTTAGCGGTCTCCGCGGCCAGAAGAACTCCAAAAGCCACCACGCAACAAAGAGCCAGGATTACGGTATTTCGCATTGATTCCTCCATTTACCGGTCAGTAGGGTTCGGGCCTGGATAGGAGTCCATTCCGTTCGAGCCCTCAAACCATCTTCATTTTTTACTTGGCCAGGAAAGATCCCACCTTAGCCCGACCATCTCCTGATTTCAAGTAACTAAAGATTCTAACCGCATTTGAGGGCCGAAGGTCACTTTTTTTCCAGTCACTCTAGACGCGAAATCCCATCGGCGTCGCTGTGCCCGGAATCTGCCTTGTCTTTTATCAGTAGATGATCCCAGAATTTCGGGGCACTCGGCCGAGGGGGAGGCCGAAAGTTCGTGATCCTCCGAGTTCGTACGCGCTAGCGGTTGCTCGTAAGCCAAGTCGAGGGAAGATATGTTGCGAGGACGCTGTCTGGTCGTTTTGTTCAGCCTTGTTTCGATTGTTTTTTCTTGTGGGGAAGCCGCTGCGGGAACCCCAGTGTGGACGGAAACGGATATAACGCCAGCTCGGCTGACGACCCTGCTCATGGGTTGGCCGCTAGCTTTTCGCGCGCCTGCCACGGATCCCGATGGTCATGAACTTTCATTCAGCTGGCGTATAGTCAGTGACCCGACGGGGGTAGCTCATTTTGATAGAAGTCCTTTGTCATCAACAACTTTAGTTGCCTTCCCTTGGGTCAGCTCGACAGCCGTCCACCCCATTGGATCCTCTGTCTGGCTTGAGGCGACCGCCAGTCATGCTCATCCCGAAGTTGATGGCATAGTCAGTGTCTCGCGACTGTTTGAGGTGGTGATCACTGGGGTGAATCAGCCGGCTACTCCCGTAATTGTTGCCGATCCGCCGTCGAGCCCCGAGAACCGGATACGGGTCGGAGAGGGCGTTTCGTTCAGTTCCGAGTCTTCCATTGATCCCGATCCAATTGGAATGCGGCACGAATGGTTGGTTCAGACTATTTCAGGTATGTTTGCGCAGCCGCTTGCCCTCTTCGGAAGCGAGGGGACGGCCGCTGGCTTCACCGTGCCCGATATGGTCACCGACACAGCCGAAGTATCGGTGACGCTTCTTCTCGTTGACGGCTTGCACGAGCTGCGGGAATCGATCACCGTGTACCTTACCCGTGAGGCGGCGAGGCCTAACACACCTCCGGTAGTGGCGTTCGAGTCTGCCACCGTGAACCGGCTTGCGGGGGAACCCATCACCCTTTCAGCAACCGCAGAAGACGCTGAGGACGATTGCACCTTTACTTGGACGTTCCTCCAAAATCCAGCCGCAGACATGCCTGCGTCGGTCTCACCAGTCGTGACCGAGACCGGCTACAAATGGCAGGTGAGCGGGAATCACCCGGGTCTTGCTCAGGGTGCTTACCAGTTCAGGCTCACAGCCACTGAAAACAGGACCGGAGGGGCCTCGTCTGCAGCCACTGTTCTCGTGCATGTTTCCTCCGCGGCGCCGACCATAGGATCCGTATCTCCGGCAAACATGTGGCCGGGCGGGGAGGTGACGATTACGGGAACCGGATTCTTCGGGAACGTCCAGGTTTTCTTTAACGGGGTGGCGGGAATAGTGCAGGTGATCGATTGGAACACGCTGATCGTCAGGGTTCCCGGATTTGCGCCCGGACCGGTGGAAATCACGGTGACAACGTCAGGTGGCAGTGCTAATGCGCCAGCAGGGTCGTTGGCCATAGTGAGAGTTCCTGTACCGACTCTTTCCGAGTGGGGGCTACTGTTAATGCTCTCGGGGCTCTTGCTTATTGCAGTCATGCGTCTGAGATGCAGACAAAACAGGTCCCTCTGATTTCAACTGATGACGTGCTGAAAGGCTGATGGTACGGAGAGGGCGGGATTCGAACCCGCGGTACAGTTTCCCGTACACACGCTTTCCAAGCGTGCTCCTTCAGCCACTCGGACACCTCTCCGTGATCGAATGAAATGCTGAAGAAACTAATACTTTAGCAGGTTCAAGTGCGGGCGGGAAACTGCTTTTTGGGCGGCGGGGAGTGGACGACGTTCGACTGCGATCCCCGGCCGTTGTCCCGACGGCCGAGGATCTTGGAGGGGTGCGGCTCTCAATTCGGCACGCGTTACAACCTGCCTATAGACCGCTGAGGGCCGAATAGGGTTCAAAAAATTGAACACATCGGGTGGGACTACCGAGCAGCGCGCGCAACAATGACGAGGTTAGGCGACAGCTCCGTCTCAAAGACCGAAAAACCCAGATCCCCGTATGTTTCAATCGATCCAAAATGCGACTTTTCAAGGGGTAGCCTGAGGTCCTCCATTCGGTAGGCGCGGAGGAACGTCTCCTGCAGCCGGTGGGTCAATTTCCCCTGCTCCCTGGTGATCCTCAGGATATTGAACCGGATGGTTTTCTCATCAA
Source organism: uncultured Acidobacteriota bacterium (assembly GCA_964421755.1). Taxonomy (GTDB): domain Bacteria; phylum Acidobacteriota; class UBA6911; order RPQK01; family RPQK01; genus CAVUUN01. The sequence goes on along the minus strand of CAYQYP010000101.1, from coordinate 3,269 downwards.
GGAAATCGTAGAAGCGGACAAAAGTCACCGGCCCTGACTCGTTGATCCCGACGATCCGCTGGCGGCCTGTCAGAATCCGGGCGTAGTTCAGAATCTGCACGACCAGGATGCCGTTTGGGCGCAAAACGGCGTTGAAGTTCTCGAGCGCGACTTTCAGTTCCTCGTCGGTCAGAAGATGCGGGAGCGAATTGCCCAGGCAGAAGACTGCATCGAACGAGGAGTTGCCAAAACCCCTGGAGAGCTTGGCGAAAGGCAAGTTTGCCCAATCGACGGCGACGTTGGCGCGCTCGGCATTGCGGCGCGCCTGCTCGAGCATGGCTTCCGAAGGATCCGCGCCCGCTACCCGAACCCCGAGCCGGCTGAGGATGATCGCGTGCATCCCTGTGCCGCAGGCCGCGTCCAGCGCCGACGAAAACCCGTACCGGATTTTCCATTGAGCCAGAATCTTCTGCTCGCCCTCGATCCGGTCCTCGAAGCGCGTCATCCGATCGTAATCAGCCGCCAGCCGGTCGTAGAAGTCAGCCTCGCTCATAGAGTCTTACGTGGCACCGACCCCAAGGACCTCAACGACCCCAAGGACCTCAAGGACCTCAAGGACTTCAAAAAGAGGCGGCGGATTGCCGTACCTCGCCGAGCAACTGCTTGATTTGGCTCTCAGTTGAGTCTATGTTTCGCAGGCTCTGAGCACAAGTGTGGCGATCAACGAAGTCCGGCCGCAACCTGCGGTCAGCGGCAGCAGGTCTCTTTTCGGAAGGAGGACCAACCAGTTGAGGCATAATAGGCTGCAATGTCGAGAGGCACATTGCAAACCGAGTCTGATCGGCATATTACGGGAGACAGTTAGGTATGGTACGACGGATTCGTGAAGCGTTCTGGGTGTTCGTATCTTTACTCGGCAGTAACTGGCTGAGTCTTTTGGGGGCCAGCCTCACGACGGTGAGCGCGATCATGATCATCGCGTTCCTGCTGCTGGGTATTCTGGGCGTTACGGACTCTCCGTATATCGGGATCATGGCTTTTCTGGTCATGCCGGCGGTCTTCCTGCTGGGCCTGCACCTGATCCCACTCGGCATTTATCTCCGAAAGAAACGGGCAATCGCAGAACCATTTGAGTCCGATAAGATCAAATACCCGACCATCGATTTCAACACTCCGAGGGTCCGACACCTGGCGTTTTTCGTGACGATACTGACTGTCGTCAACGTTCTTCTCATTTTGCTCGTCACCTATGAAGGTGTCGTCTTCATGGAGTCGACTGAGTTTTGCGGCACGGTCTGTCACACCGTCATGATCCCCGAGTACACGACCTACATTGCTTCCCCGCATGCCCGTGTCAAGTGCGTGGAATGCCACATCGGGTCGGGCGCTCCCTGGTTCGTCCGTTCCAAGCTATCAGGCGTTGGACAGGTGTTCGCGGTGACGTTCAACACCTATGAGCGACCCATACCGACGCCCGTCGAGAACTTGCGGCCTTCCCGGGAGACCTGCGAAGAGTGCCATTGGCCTGCCAAGAGCGCCGGCGACCGGATTCGAATCATCCAGAAATTCGCCGAAGATGAAGCGAATACCCCGATGAAGACTGTTCTCCTGATGCGCGTCGGAGGAACTCAAGGAGACATCAAGCATGGGATTCACGGCTGGCATATGGACCCGAGCCGCGAGACGGTCTATGTCGCCACCGACAGGAAGAGGGAAAAGATCCCTTGGATGCGAGTGACCGAGGCGGGCAAGAGTGCGGTCGAATTCGCCACATCAGAGGCCAGTTCGGGCCGTCCCGAAGGCGAGCTGCGAACGATGGACTGCATTGACTGCCACAATCGTCCGACTCACATCTATATGATGCCCGACCAGGCGGTCGATCAGGCATTGGCGCATGGGAGGATCGATCGGGGAATTCCGTTCATCCGAAAAGTCGGGGTCGAGGTTCTGACCAAAGTGGGCGCCCGACCCGATTCTCGTCAGCAAATCGGGCGAGAGATAATGACGTATTACGAGGCGAATCATGCGGACTTTGCACGCACCGAACGTGGGAGTCTGAATCAAGCTATCGACGAGCTTCGACGCATACACGGTCAAAACGTCTTTCCTGAAATGAAGATCAACTGGGGCACTTACTCGACCAATCTTGGTCACGAGCGGTTTCCAGGGTGCTTCCGCTGCCATGACGGCGAACACGTGAGCAAGGATGGAAGCGCGGTCGAGCAGGATTGCGAGATATGCCACAAGATCCTCGCGCAGGATGAGCAGAACCCCGAGATCCTGAAACAGCTGGGGGTCGAGTAGTCGGAGGCAACTATTCCATGAAAGAAAAATACGGACTGTTTAGAGAAGGTGGGAAGATCAGCCGACGCAGCCTGATGCTGGCCGCGGGGATCGGAATTGCGACGCGACAGATTCGCGCCGCGGAAGCCCCCGGTTTCAAGTTCGCCTTCTGCAACGAAAGCATGCAGGGGATGCCGTGGAAGGACCAATGCCGGCTGGTTGCGGATGCGGGCTACAACGGCATCGAGATCGCCGCCTTCAGCCTGGTCCAGAACAGCGTAGACGAACTGACCCCGGCGAAGCGGGCGGAGATGCTGCGCGATCTGAAGGACCATCGGCTCCAGTGCGCCGGGCTCCACTGGCTGCTCGCTCCGCCTCCGGCCGGACTTCACTGGACGACTCCGGACCGGAAAGTACGCGAGAAGACCTGGGCATACATGCACAAGCTGATCGATTTTTGCGGAGACATGCAGGGACCCATCATGGTCTTCGGCTCGCCGAAGCAGCGCGGTGCCGCTGCCGTTGGAATCTCGGTCCAGGAAGCCACCAAGAATTTCGTCGAAGGGTTGTCCAAGATGGCCGACCACGCGAAAAAGCGCGGCGTTCGCATCCTGATCGAGTCTCTGGACCACACACAAACCGACGTGATCAACACCCTGGCCCAGGCCGTCGCTATCGTTAAGGCAATCACTCATCCGGCCATCCAGACGATGTTCGATTTCCACAACACGGTCGACGAGACCGAATCGTTCTCGGAGCTCATCGTCGATCATTTCCAGTACATCAAGCACGTCCACGTCCAAGAGATGGATGGACAATACCTGGGGACGGGTTCGGCCCGCCGCGACTTCAAAGAGGCGTTCGGGACGCTCAAGACGCTTGGTTACCGCGGCTGGGTTTCGGTGGAGGTGTTCGACTTCAAGCCCGGTGCCGAAAAGATGGCGAAGGAATCAATGAAGGTTTTGCGCGAGTTGGCCGCAGGGTAAGGCCCGGCTGACCAGCTGACC
>CAYQYP010000100.1:0-14358 GCA_964421755.1 uncultured Acidobacteriota bacterium | reverse complement strand
GAAAGGCCGGCACATATTAGCCCAGGGCGAAGCGCTTTGTGCGCAGCCCTGGGTCTAAGGTAGAGGCGGAGACAAGCCCTGAAAGGGCGCAAGAACGGCAACATTATCAGGATCTTACGCCCGTACAGGGCTTCGCGGTCGAGACCGTGTTCACCCAGGGCTACGCGAAAAGCACGCTTCGCCCTGGGCTATTATGTGCTGGCCTTTCAGGCCTTAAGAACTTATTTGACGCCCTCGAGAGCGAGAGAAGCGAGCGAGAGTAAGCGGACCACCTGACTCGCTCCACTGCTTCGTGTTTGAATGTCTCGACTTAGCGAATGATTGGTGGTCCGCTTACTCTCGCTCACTGCCGTTCGCTTTCGTGCGGCTCCATTCGATCTCGCCCTCGCACGACATCAGCCCATAACAAGTCCGTCAATACCTGGGGGCCGAACGCGCTTCTCCGACCTTTTTTCAACACCCCCGCTGCGCGCGCGGCTCTGAAGAGGCAACGCTGAGTGCTTACGCGTAGCTGGTCGGAATGGGGGGCGGGACGACCGGGATTGGGACGTCGACCTGCGGGCGCCGTCGAATGACCGAGATCATTGTCATATCGTCATGGGGCCGGTTATCGCCGCAATGCTCGATGACACGTGCGATCAACTGATTGAGCAAATCTGCCTGCAGGGCGATCTTTTGTTTCAGGAGGAAATCCAAAAGCCGGTCCTCCCCGTACTCCTCACCCGCGAAGTTGGCCGCTTCTGGCACTCCGTCCGTGTAAAGCAGGAGGTGATCGGTTGGATCGAGCGTCGTTCGTGCGCTTTGGATCTCGATCCCATCCATGACCCCCAGGACCATGCTGGTGGCGGGGAGTCGCTCGAACGTCGAGGATCTCAGGACGAAGGGTGCGTTATGGCCGGCGTTAACATACTCAAGCTCCCCGGTGCGCGTGTCCAACTCGCCGTAGAACAGGGTCACGAAGCTGTTACCAGGCATGCTCGCGGCCAGGTACCTGTTCAGCTTTGCGATCAGGTCGGTGCCGCGGTGCCCTGCAGTCACAAGGGTGCGGAGACTACCCTGGATTAGAGCCATAAGCAACGCGGCCGGCATTCCCTTGCCGGCGACGTCGCCGATCACTACGGCCAATCGGTCCGAAGATCCAAGCTCAATCAGATCGCAGTAATCGCCCCCCACCGTGTTGGCGGGTCGCATTTTGCAGAAAATCTGGAAATCCCGGTAATTGTGGAGGCCGGAGGCTACAAGTCCATTTTGAATCTCGCGTGCAATCTCCAGGTCGGCTTTCAGGCTGAGCTTATCCCGCAGCTCGATCAGAAGGAGCATTGCGAAAATCAGGACTGCGACGAGCCACCAAACATTGCCGGCGGCGGTAGTAATGGTCAGGGATCGGCCGACGGGACGAGCGACGTACTGCACCCGGGGGATGAAGCCGACGAAAAACGCGAAACAGGCGATTGCAAACGCGATGCGGCGCGGTGGACTGAGTTGATATGCGAGGACGGCGAATACGCGGGCGACGATGGTAGGGTACCGTTTGTACCAGGGGAGGGCCTGCATTGCGGTGAAGTCCACACCGCGCATGAAGAAGTGGTAGGTGGCTTTCGGGTCCCGCTGGAAGAGATCTCGCAATCCCTCTCGGGTGACATCCTTGGTGAAGAGCTCATACAGGTTCTGGACGACCGACGAAAGGGTTCCCTCGGAGCCTCCAGTGGGGACCGAGTCCGATGTCCCGATCCGGTCGGTCAGATCGTCTAGCCGGCGACGCCGGTCCTTGTTCTGTGCCTCGTCTTTCATGACTGTCTGTCACCTTCGGGAGACGACCGGAGTCTACATGAAGCGGTGAAGATGTGAAAGAACGCCGTGGTTCAAGCCGCCGTCGGCTCGTTCACTGCCGATTCCACGGGGCGTTATAATCAGTTACTTATCGTCATGAAAAACCAGTTCTCGGTTCTCGACAGTCGAGGTGAGCGGCAAAGCGCCTCGGGCTTCTCGTCCGGTCTGCCGACAGACCTTATGGAGGATGCTGCCCAACGGCTCGGTCTCGCCGCGCTGATGTATGCAGGTGCCTATGCGGTCGCGTTCTCGATGGCGCACCTCTCGTTTAATTTGGCCTATCACCCGTATCACTTGCTCTCGGTGATCATCTGTCTGGTAGCGGTCGGGGTTTCCCTGGGGGTCTACTTCGCGGTTCGAAGCGGATGGCTGAAGTGCCGGGCTGTTGTTGATTTAGGTCTTGCGTACTGGATCTTCGGCGCCTTGGCGATCGATGCCGACTACTACACAGGGATTCAAGAACAGGGCTACCGTCTTGTCGGCATCTCCTGGGTGTGCGTCTGGTTGGTCGTTTTCCCGATGATCGTGCCCAACCGGCCCCGAAAGGTGCTGGTTGCTGCCCTGATTGCCGCCTCGATGGGCCCGCTCGGCTTCCTGATAGCGTTCCTGACTACCGGAGAGGTTCCGGTTCGCGATTTCAACGCGCTCTACACGTTCTTCCCATACTATTTGTGTGCAGGTTTGGCATATGTCGGTGCCCGGATTGTCCACAAGATGGGGACCGCCGTCCGCGAAGCACGCGAAATGGGTAGTTACAAGTTGATCAGCCGCATAGGCAGCGGCGGTATGGGAGAAGTGTGGCTGGCGAAACATCACCTGCTGGCCCGACCGGCGGCGGTAAAGTTCGTCAGGCTCGGCCAGCTGGTTTCGAATCCGGGCAGCGCCGAAGGTGTCAACGCGCTTTTGAGCCGTTTCGAGCGCGAGGCTCAGGCGACAGCCGCTCTTCACTGTGCACATACCATCGACCTGTACGACTTCGGGGTCACAGAAGATGGCACGTTCTACTATGCCATGGAGTACCTGGAAGGTTTGACCGCCCAGTCCCTGGTGGAGCGGTTTGGCCCGTTACCGGTCAACCGCCTGATTTTTCTCCTGAAGCAGGTGTGCGAATCGCTGGCGGATGCCCATTACGCCGGGCTCGTTCACCGGGACGTCAAGCCCGCAAACGTATTTGTATCCAGGTTCGGCCGCAAGTGTGACTTCGTTAAAGTCCTCGACTTCGGCCTCGTGAAGGCCCGGGGGGACTTTGGAGAGAACGACGGCCGCCTGACCCAGGCGGGGACGATCACCGGGACCCCGGCTTACCTCGCGCCTGAAGTAGCGATGGGTTATGCGAATGTCGATGCACGCGCCGACATCTACTCGCTCGGCTGCACCGCTTACTGGATGCTGACGGGGAAGGCCGTGTTCGAAGGCAAAACCGGCATGGAGGTCATCGTGCAGCACATGAACTCGCATCCGAAAAGGCCGTCAGAGGTACTCGGTCAGCCAATTCCGGAAAAGCTCGAGGACCTGCTCCTGGCCTGCCTTGTCAAAGAGCCTGGCAAGAGAGTACAGACAGTCGACGAGATCGTGGCGAGGCTTAACGAGATCCAACTGCCCGATCCGTGGACTTTCGAACGCGCCGCTGAGTGGTGGGAGTCACACCAGCTGGTGGGCAAAGCCTCGGAACTGCCACCCGACGAGGCATCCGATGAAACCGTCGAGGCAAGGCGCAGTCACGTCAGCGCCTTCAGGGCGGCAGACGGGTATCAGCCTTAATGGTGGTCCCTCCTACACCAAAGGGAAGCCGTACCATCGAAGCAACAGCAGCACGACCACCATGCCCGCAACAACCAGGCCCGCCAGGATAGTCAACAATCCGAGGGCCCAGGCCCAGTCGCTCCAAGACGGGGAACGCTGTCCCGAGGCGTGACGTCGGATCAGGTTCAGGTTCCTCTGGTTGGCTTTGAAACCGAAGTCAAACAGATCCCCGATCACGGGCACGGCGCCCAGGACGTAATCCACGGCCACGTTAAAAACCATTCTGGCGACTACGATCTTCGGAACTCCGTAGCGGACCGACCGCCAGATGATGTACCCGGACAGGAGATTCGACAGGGCGTCTCCTCCACCCGGGAAAAGCAGACCGAGAATCGGGTCGAGCCCGAAGCGGATATTTGTGCCGGGAATCCGGAAGAGCTGGTCGAGGAAGTGCGTCAGGTTGTCGAGTACCGGATCGATAGACCTTGTCCCCGGACGGTCGGGTGACGGCTCCCTTCCAGGAGATTGCGTTGAACGGCGAAGGGGCATCCATCCATTATTTCAGAAATGCAGCGCAAAGATGGCGATGCTTCATGCAGAGTGAGTTTCGGGGACACGAAACTTAATTCCTTTGCTCACTGGGAGATCGGCGAAACCGGCGAAGGAATTAAGTATCGTGTCCCCGAAACTCGGATCACCGCCTGATGACCAAGAGCCAGTCCTGATCGGGTTCTTTCGGCGGCGCTGGCAACTGAACTCTGGTGCCACCTGAAATCGACCGAACCGAGCCCTCGACAAGCCGCCCCCCCGTTCGGGGATTGAACCACTTCACACCGAAGGATCCTGAAACGCCGGTAAGGTCCAATTCCGCCGAGCCTCCCTGGGGGAGATAAACGAGATAGACGTCCCCCGGCTTGGCGAGACAATACCTGGAGTTATCGTTCTTTGCGTTGTCGACCAGCGCATCCGCGTTGGACATTTCGCCGATGGGTATCCGATTGGCCGCAAAAAATTCCAGCGCAATCCGGCAGAAATCCCACGACTTGTCCCGACTTCGCCAATCCTCGCAGACGAGGTCGTTCTGGGGAAGCTGGTAGCCGAAGTAGTATTCGACCCCGGCGCCCCCGGCCATCAACGTTCCCCATAGGCAGAATTTCCTGACACCGTTAAGGTTATACTTCTTGCCGTTCTCTTCACCTTCGCCGTTGTGATTCTGGTACCCGGGATCCGGAGGGACACCCATGCTTGCCGGATTCTGCTCATCATTGGCGATTACCCATGGCTTACCGGCCTTCTCTGACTCGCGGATCCAGTGGAGAGTGCGTTGATGAGCGTTGCTCCATGAGTTCTGCAGCGATGCCCCGGTGAGCAGCGACTTTTCCCCGAGCAAGGGCGGGTAAACCTTGTCCTGGCGGTCCGGAAAAGTGTGAATGACGATGTGGTGTCTGTACGGGTCGGTCTGGTTAAGGTAACGGGCCATGTCCCGCACTTCCTCCGGAGACTGAGTGTTCTCCTCGCCGATGTTCCAATTCAAGGCGAGGTTGTGGGAGAAACGGGCAATGAGCTCTCGGCAGTAGAGCCTTCGTTCGGGGCCGAGCTTCCCGCCGTCGAGTGATTCCGGGATGCTGGCCGATTCTTCTGTGTGCCCGCGGCGGTTATCGTCAATTTCGTTCTCCTGCATCTTGAAATGCAGGTACAGTCCACGAGCGGTTGCATGGTCGAAAACGATCCCCCACTGGTCGAGCTTGGAACAGTCGTAATGCAGTTTGTCGGCACGCGAGGCGAACGGCCAGACGTTGTCGCCGTCGCCGCCGACGTTGTAAGTCAGAAAGGAAAAGGCATTCAGGCCTTTTGCGGCCAGATAGTTCAGCGCGCCGATCAGCGCTTTTCCTTTTGCGCCCTTCCAAGTCGGATCCCCGGGTCTCCAGTCGTGCAGGTGCGGCTGGTACTGATGGAGGATCTGCACGGGGTTTGCTTCTCCCTGGCGCGCTTCGCGGCCCCGTCCGGGCTCGGTCCCGTCGAAGTCCGCGAAAGCCAGCAGGGTCTCCGGCGCGTCGGGTCCCGCCTTGAGAAAATAGTCCCGCGTGCCTGCAAACTGGAGATAACGCCCACCGACGTAGCGCAGTCGTCCTCTGGAACGAAAGTCGCGGCCCTTCTTGTTGGTCTGGGCCACCCGAAACTTGCCCGACTGCCCGTCAAACGGGGCGATCCGCTCTCCCGGCATTGCCTCATCCACGGCGACATGCTTACCCTTCACGAAGGAGAGGGCGTAAGTCCAGTTGCCCGCCTTGTCGGGAGACAGATGTGCGCGCCACTTCGTGCCCGATTCTGCTGAAGTCTGGCCGGCATCACCATCGGCTGCAAAGTACCCCGGAACCCTGTAAACCGGTGCGCCGGACTCGTGGCTGAAAGTCACTGTCAGGCGAAAATCGGTAAAGGGGTTCGGGTCGTTGTCTGTTTCGCGGGCATAGGGGCCGTCGAGGGTGAGGGTCACCTTGTGCCATTGCCTCAGATCCCCGGACACTGCGACCTTGCCGGTTCCGTCCGGATGGCGCTCCTGGGCAATTGTCGCGCTCACAGATGCGATCAGGAAAAGCAGAGAGAAGACAGTCGCTTTCATCCGGCCAATGTAACTGCGTGGCGAATTTCAGGCAAGAAGAGATTCAGGATCGTCCAACCTGTCGGAGTGCCAGGCCAGCAGGGTCGTCGAGCGGCGCGGATTGTAGCCGTGAGCGGGCAACAGGCCCCTGGATGTCGCTGACGGTTATAATCCGCGCACTCCGCGGGAAAACGCTCCGTTTGCGGTTCCGTGCCGCTCGACGGACCCGATGGACATTGCACTAGAACGACAACAGCAGGCCCCCGCTGACTTCCATCAGGTTGAAGTTCGCGCGGTTGAGGTCCGGCGGCAAGGCAAATACTTCGATTCCGTCCGGAATCGCGTAGTAACGGACGTCGAACCGGACACCCACAGGACCTGCGATGTTCCTGATCTTCAAGCCGCCGCCGGCATTCCAGGTCCATGAGCTGCGAATCTTGAAGCTGGTATCAGTTTGACCGATGATGCTGCCGAAGCCGACCGTCGCAAAGGGGACGAACCCCCCCACGGGCAGCTGGACGAGGAAGTTGCCGTTCAACAAATGTATGCTTTCGTCAAAGGTACCCAACCGGTTCTGCAGTCCGGTCGCGGCCGTATAACTAAACTCCGTCCCCAGGACCGCCAGGAATGAGTGGCCGAATCTAAAACCCATCGCCATGCCCCCGTCAAAGTCAGCCTGATTCAATTCGGAGCCGGGGTCATAGACGCCGATGAAACCCTCCAACTCGGTCTGGGCGAGAACGTTTGGACAAATGATAAAGCAGGCAGCTAGAAGTACAAGGGCGAAGCGGTGCATCATGATTCCTCCACGGTGATCCGGCGCTTTCTCCAATGATATCATCGACTTCGGCTGTCGTCCGAGAGGCGTTTGTCCCAAAGCGGCGAATCTTTGGCCTTTTTTCCGGTGAGGCGCGCGCATACTATTCGTCAATGAAGCTCAACCGGCAGGTCTTTGGGAACACAATCATCGCGGCTCTCGGCGGCCTCTTGTTCGGGTTCGATACAGCCGTCATCTCGGGTACCACTGAGGCTCTTAAGGACGTTTATGACCTGAGCAGTTTTGGGCTCGGTTTCACGGTTGCCAGCGCCCTGATTGGAACCATCGTCGGGGCGATCGCCGCGGGTCGTCCGGCGGATCGCTACGGCCGGCGCAAAACGCTGTTTGCCATCGCCATTCTTTATTTCGTTTCCGCGATCGGTACCGCGCTCGCCTGGGACTGGTACTCCTTCCTGTTCTTCCGTTTTATAGGAGGAATAGGTGTCGGGGGTGCCTCGGTCGTTTCCCCGATGTACATCGCCGAGATTTCTCCGGCGGCCTATCGCGGCCGCATGGTCGCCATTACCCAATTCAATATCGTCCTCGGAATCCTGCTCGCATTTTTCTCTAATTACCTGATCGCTCTGCTGGACTTCGGGCCCAGCACTTGGCGCTGGATGTTCGGAGTCGAGGCGGTCCCGGCGGCGGCGTTCTTCTTCCTCCTGTTTCTTACACCCGGCAGCCCGAGGTGGCTTGTCGCACGGGGACGACTGGACGCGGCCCGGTCGGTGTTGGCGCGGCTCGGGACCGACACGGGAAACGTTGAGACGGAGATCAAGGAAATCCAGACGTCGATGGCCCTTGACCGCCACACCTTGACCGAGCCTTTGTATCAGCGGAAGTACATGACTCCCATCCTCCTTGCCGTCGCAATCGCGATGTTCAACCAGCTCTCGGGTATCAATGCGTTGATGTACTACGCTCCTCACATTTTCAAAATGGCCGGAGCCGGCGAGGCCTCCGCGTTGTTACAGACAGTTGCCGTGGGCGGCACCAATCTCGTATTTACGATGGCCGCTCTGCTCATCATCGACAATTTCGGTCGTCGGAGATTAATGCTTGTCGGCTCAATTGGTTACATTCTTAGCCTGAGCGCCACCGCTTGGGCCTTTCACAAGTTCGGTACGAATTTCGACGCAACCGGCAGCACGATCGTACTGATCAGCCTGCTCGTGTTCATTGCTTCACACGCCTTTGGCCAGGGAGCTGTGATCTGGGTTTTTATCAGCGAAATCTTCCCCAACCGCGTGAGGGCCCGGGGGCAGGCGCTGGGGAGTTTTACCCACTGGGTCATGGCCGCGCTCATCTCGTGGACCTTCCCGATGATTGCGGGCTGGTCGGGCGGTCACACCTTTGCGTTCTATGCCGCCATGATGGTCCTCCAACTCTTCTGGGTCATGTTCATCATGCCGGAAACCAAAGGTGTGCCCCTGGAGCAGATCCAGAAAAAGCTGGGCATTGAGTAGCAGGTCTTTTTGACAGGATTAACAGGATTAACAGGATGAGATGGAGAAAAGCAGTTCCGGTCTATGCGACTGTGCTCCTGATTTCTTCTACGCTGCTTGCCGCTACTCAACCGGTGCGCGCCCGGCGCGGCATGGTCGTTTCGCAAAACCAGATTGCCTCCCGGGTGGGTGTCCGGGTACTCGAAGACGGCGGCAATGCAGTTGACGCGGCGGTGGCAACCGCCTTGGCGCTGGCCGTGACGCATCCAACGGCTGGAAACATCGGGGGCGGTGGCTTTCTGCTTTTTCGGCGTGCAGACGGCGATTCGGTTGCCTTCGATTTTCGTGAAGTGGCTCCGAAGGCCGCGACTCCGGTCATGTTCCTGCGGAACGGCGAGTACGATCGAGGCTTACACCACGACGGTTACCTGTCCATCGGAGTCCCCGGGACCGTTGCCGGCTTACACCTGGCATGGAAGCAGAAAGGACGGCTGCCGTGGAAACGCCTCGTTACGCCCGCCATTGAGCTTGCACGCGATGGCTTCGTCGTGACACCAGGGCTCAGCCGATCGCTTAAGTCCGTGCTCCCGCAAATGAAGCAATATCCGGCTTCGATTCGACAGTTTTCTCGCGACGGTGTGCCGTACGAGCCGGGCGAGACCCTTCGCCAGCCGGATCTGGCCCGGACTCTGGAGAGAATTGCCGATCATGGTCCGGCGGGGTTTTACGAGGGCGAAACGGCTGCGTTGATCGTGCGGGAAATGAAGGCGGGTGGCGGATTGATCACCGCCGAGGATCTGAAGGCTTACAGGGCCGTGGTACGGACCCCGTTGCGCGGCACGTACAGAGGCGTGGAAATCCTGGCGATGCCACCGCCCACGTCGGGTGGAACCGCTTTGATCGAAATGCTGAACATTCTGGAGGGATACAACCTCGAGGAACTCGGTTTTGGCTCGGCGGCGGCCTATCACCTGATGGTCGAGAGCATGCGCCGGGCGTACGCGGATCGCGCGCGCCACTTCGGAGATCCGGATTTCAACCGCGATATCCCCATCGCCAGGCTGATTTCCAAGGAATACGCCGCGGTCTTGCGCAAGACAATCAGCAGAAGCAGGGCTTCCCCCTCATCCCCTGCTGATCTCGAGTGGCCCGCGGAAAGCGAAGACACGACGCATTTGTCGGTCGTGGACGCGGATCGCGGTGCGGTGGCGCTGACCTTTACCCTGGAGGGTGGTTACGGGTCACGAATTACCGTGCCGGGTGGCGGTTTTCTGCTAAACAACGAGATGGGGGACTTCAACGCGGGACCAGGCTTGACAGACGACAAGGGGCTCATCGGGACTCCGCCGAACCTTGCGGCGCCCGGCAAGCGCATGCTCTCGAGCATGACCCCGACGATCCTGGCGCGCGAGGGCAAGCTTTTGATGGTGACCGGCAGTCCGGGAGGCCGGACAATCATCAATACGGTCCTGCAGACCGTCCTGAACGTCGTGGATTTCGGCATGAACGTCCAGGAGGCCGTGGACGCTCCCCGAATCCACCATCAGTGGCTCCCTGACCAGATCTCCTACGAGCGGAGCGGAGTCTCCCCCGATACGCTTGCGATTCTCAAGTCGCTGGGTCACAAACTCGCGCCCGTCCGTATCCAAGGGACGGTCGAGGCAATCGTCTATGATGCTCAAACCGACTACCTGGAAGCAGGCAGCGATCGCCGCGACCCCGACGGGGGGGCCACGGGGTGGTAGTTCCGGGGTGACAGGCAAGCATCATATGGAGCCGCGCACGGCAGCGAGCGTGGCGAGCGAGAGTGAGCGGACCACGCACCAAGCCCCTCTCGCTCTCCGAAGGTTCCACTTCCATGTGGGCCTCTGATGTCCGACTTGGAAGTCGGACTGTGGAGTTTTTACATTTCCGGGGGGACAAAAGGCGCTAAGGTTGTAGGTCCGTTTTCCAACCGGACCCTCGAGATTTTACATTCTTCGGCCTGAAAGGCCGAGACATAATAGCCCGGGGCGGAGCGCTTTTTGCGTAGCCCCGGGGCTAAGTCAGCAACGAGCTTCAAGCCCTGAAAGGGCGGGGGGAAAGCATCCGCTCCAGGGGTCTCAATCCCACACGTAGCGTTCATCGTACGCGACCTGGTACTTCTGCAGGAATCGTCGGTATTCGTCTTGGAAAGTTCTCCTCCGGTGGTGTTCGCCCTGCTTGGCGATGTACGCAGTTACCCGGGGCACTTCAGATTGGGATACAGAGAAACCGCCATAACCGGCTTGCCAGTGGAAGTCACGGAAGCGGGGGCCAGGCGTCTTCAGCCATTTAGAAGAACCCGTTTTCACATGCTCGACCGATGTGCACAAAGCAAGATTCTTGGACAGGGCGAATCATGAATGGACGTGGTCAGTGGCGCTGCCGATCTTCAACGAATGCGAGTCGATCTCGTCAAATATTCCGGCAAGGTAGTCATAAAGCCTTCGGAAATCTCGGGGTGAAGCACCGGGGCTCGGTCCTTGGTACTGAAAACCAGATGAACATAGAGTTGTGCCAATGACTGTGACATGGTCCGTCGCTCTCCGTGCAGGCATCTTACGCCCTTTCAGGGCTCTGCTCTACGACCCGTCTGAAGCCCGGGGCTACGCAAAAAACGCTCGCCCCGGGCTATTATGTCTCGGCCCTTCAGGCCGAAGGCGGTCGCAGCCGGCTGAAAATGTAAGAACTCCACTGTCCGACTTCGGCCAAGCTGCGGTAAGCTGCCGTTATGAAGAACCGTCTGCGGCGTGCGATCTGGTGTATAGCATTTCTGCTCGCGGTTTCTGGATGGGCCATTCAAACCGCCCCGGCACAAACCGGCTGTTCCGAGCTCCGCGTCATGACGTTCAATATCCGCTATGGAACCGCCGCGGATGGCGAAGATCACTGGTCGAAGCGGCGCGATCAGGTTTTTGAGCTGCTCGGCCGCCATCAGCCGACCGTCATCGGGCTGCAGGAAGCCCTCCGCTTCCAGATCGACGAAATCCTCGCCGCTTTGCCGTCCTACAGCAGTATTGGAGTGGGCCGCGACGACGGGAAAACCGCAGGCGAGCACGCAGCGATACTCTACCGAACTGACCGCCTCATGATCGAACGCCAGGCGAACTTCTGGTTTTCCGACACTCCAGAGGTGCCGGGCTCGAAGCACTGGGGGAACCAGATCACCCGGATGTGCACGTGGGCGCGATTTGTCGATCATGTTTCAGGGAAAGCGGTCTACGTTTACAACCTTCATCTGGATCATATCTCCCAGCCGTCACGAGAGCGGAGCGCGCGCTTGCTGCTCGAACAAATCCGTTCGCGAGACTACCAAGACCCCGTTGTGGTTACCGGGGATTTCAATGCCGGGGAATCGAATCCGGCCGTACGCGCGCTGACATCGGACACGATGCGCTTCATGGACAGTTTTCGCATGCTCTACGCGGACGCGACCGACGTGGGAACCTTCAACGGCTTCAAAGGGAATCGGGCGGGCGAGAAGATTGACTACGTCCTGGTCACCCCGTCGATCCAGGTCAAAGAAGCTGCCATCGTGCGCGACAGCCGCGAGGGTCGGATGCCGTCAGACCACTTCCCGGTCACCGCGGTCGTCTGCTTCTGATTTCGAGGGCGCCTCAAGTGGACCTCGAAACTCAGCCAACCGGGCCGTAAAGCGGCGGATTCTGAAATGCGAATCCGCCCTACGACCGCTCGCTTCCGCATTGCAGATAGTTGTAGGGCGGATTCGCATTTCAGAATCCGCCGCTTTACGGCCCGGTTGGCTATATGGTCCGAGCGAGACTGTACGTGGATTGAGTCCTCACTGGCCCCCTGATCGCGCCTCGGGCTCCCCTATGCTACAGTCGAAACAAAGGACTGTAGCAACCGACTCCATGACCACCAAATCCGACTCTGGTGACCGCGGCCTGTCAAGACGCGGGTTCCTTCAGACCGGTGCAGCCGCGGCTGCGTGGCAGGCCGTGAAGCCCGCGCCCGCCCCGCAGCTTTCCGGTTCCCCGGCTCCTTTCGCACCTGGTGGAGCACCAACTCGACTCTCCGAGCATTTGTGGGTTTATCCTGACACCTGCAATGTCTATGCGGTCACCGACCGGAACAAGGCTCTCCTTATCGATTTTGGTTCCGGGCGGATGCTTGAGCTGGCATCGTATATCGGGGTCTCGGGCGTCGATTGGGTCCTGCATACGCACCATCACCGCGATCAGGCCCAGGGAGATCACAAAGCGGTTTCATCTCGCGTCCCGGTAGCCGTTCCGTCGCACGAGCGTCATCTGTTCGAGGACGCGGAAAACTTCTGGCGGAACCGGCGGATCAATCATCTGTACGCGGTTAGAAACGATTTCTTCACGCTGACCCGGAATGTCCCGGTTGCTGCCTCGCTGGCCGATTACGACACCTTCCGATGGGGTCCGTACGAGTTCTTTGTCTTGCCGACGCCGGGTCACACCATTGGATCGATCACGCTGATCGCCGGCATTGACGGGAAGACTACCGCATTCTCAGGGGACTTGATGTACGGACCGGGCAAAGTGCAGACACTCCACGACCTGCAGTACACGTATGCCGGGATGGAGGGCGTTGACTTCTCGGTTTACTCGTTGACACGGCTGCTGGAACGCAAGCCGGAGCTCGTCTGTCCCTCGCACGGCGCTCCGCTCCTCAATCCGGCCCCCGGAATGGAAGAGCTAATCCGGAAACTCTCGGACTGGTACGACTATTGGCGCGGGCCGACAATGATAACGCGCAACCGGCCGATCGCCGTTTCTCCGCACCTGATAGCACACCACCTGCCGACAGCCTCGTTCTATGCCATCATCAGTGAGGCAGGGAAGGCACTGCTGCTTGATTACGGGTCTGCGAGCAATACGTCGTTCCTGATCTTCAAGGACTGGCCAGACATCCACGGCAGGATGCGTTTTCTCGAACACAGCATCGACACTCTCCGGTCGGAATTTGGCGTGAAGTCGATCGACGTTGCAATGCCCAGCCATGTGCATGACGATCACATCAATGGGTTCCCGCACCTGGTCCGGCACCACAACGCGAAAATCTGGTGCTTCGAGAACATGCGCGACATTCTTGAAAAGCCCAATGGCAGGAATATCGGGTGCCTGCTCCCGGAGCCGATCAGGGTCGATCGGACGTTCAGGCATCGTGAAACCGTCAAGTGGGAGGAATTCGACCTGACGGTGGTCCATTCTCCGGGTCACACGGAGTTCCAGATGGCGATGTTCGCAACGATCGACGGCGCCCGGGTAGCCTTCACCGGCGATGCCTTCTTTAACACTCCGGCAAGGCCGGAAGACGGTCTCAGGCATAACCTGATCTACCGGAACGACGTCTACAGCGACAGCCACATGCAGTCGCTGCGCAATATCCTCGAGTTCGAGCCGAACATCGTGGCGCCCGGCCACGGCTCGCCCTTTTTGCTCAACCGCACGGACGCCCTTCGATTCGAACAGCGACTCGAGCTGCAAAAGGCGCATTTCGAGGCGCTAATTGCCGATCCGGATGTCAATTTCGGGCTGGACCCGTCCTGGGTGCACATCTACCCGTATCAGATGGTCATTCTGCCGGGACAGAGCCGGCCTGCCGAGGTTCGAGTCCGCAATCACCGGCCGAAGACCATGCAGCTGAAGATAAGCCTGGTCGTTCCGGACGGGTGGCGGTGCGTGCCCGAGGTCAGGCAGCTGTCGGTCGAGGGGAAATCGGTCGCAGCAGCCGCCTTTGAGCTGAGTATTCCCGCGAACTGGCCGGTCAGACTGGAGCGAGTGGCCTTGGCGGCTGATGTAGTTGCCGATGACAAGTACCTCGGCCAGATTGCCGAGGCGGTTGTCGACCTGAAGACCATCGGCTGAATGCCGCCGATCCGTGGGTAGTTTGAACCCGAACCCCATCTACGC